>NZ_JBQEOV010000017.1:0-129717 GCF_052045435.1 Acidovorax sp. 22279 | reverse complement strand
GGCACCAACCTGGGCAGCACCTCGGCCGTTCGCTTTGACGGCGTGGATGCCACCAACCTCATCGTCGACGGCAGCGGCACCCGCGTCACGGCCACCACGCCTGCCCATGCCCGTGGCACCGTCGCAGTGGAACTAATCACCGCTCTGGGCACGGCGGCTGCAGGCAGCTACACCTATGTGCCCCAGCCCAACATCACGAACTGGGGCCCCGGCGAAGGTTCAATGCTCGGCGGCACCGAGGTCACCATCACCGGCAGCGGGTTCACCGGGGCGACGACGGTGCTGTTCGGGAGCAAACCCGCCACCCGCTTCACCGTGGACAGCGACACGCAGATCACCGCTGTCGCGCCGCCCCAGCCGGCAGGCCTCACGGTGATGTTCGAGATCTCCACGCCCATCGCCCATATGCCGCACCCCATGGGCTATTTCACCTACACCGTGCCGCCTGAATTGCGGCCCACCGTCACCAGCGTGGCACCGCGCTGGAATCCCCCTGCGGGCGGGGTGCCGGTGGTACTGACCGGCACCAATCTCACGGGGACCACGGCGGTGCGCTTTGCTGGTCAGTCCGCCCTCTCCTTCACTGTAGACAGTGCCACGCAGGTGACCGCCATTCCGCCCCCGGCGCCGTTGCAATCGGGAGGCGTGGAAGTCACAACCGGCCTTGGCACGGCCCAGGGATTCTTCCTGTATGCCTCGGCGCCAGCGCTGGCCAGTGCCAGCCCCACCACCGGGCCCACCACGGGCGGCACCCCTGTAACGCTGCGTGGCAGCGGGCTGCTGAGTACGACGCGCGTGAGCTTCGGCGGCGTGGCCGCCAGCAGTTTCAATGTAGTGGACGACACCCGCATCGATGTGCTCACCCCGTCTCATGCGGCAGGTAATGCCACCGTGCAGGTGGTGGCGGAGAGCGGCACGGCCGTACTGAGCGGCGCGGTCTTCGCCTTCGTCTCTCCGCCCGCCGACGGAGCCTGTGGTGCGGCAGACGGGCAGGAGCGCATCACCCCACCCACGGCCGGCCTGTGCAGCGCAGGTGCAGCAGGCAGCGTGGCCGCGGCCTCAGGGGCTTTTGCCTGGACCTGCGCGGGCCAGAACGGTGGGGCCGACTCGCGCCAATGCAGCGCGCCCTGGCCCCTGTCCGGCGTCGGAGGGTTGCGCACATCGCTCGCGGTGCCTGACCCAGCCACCAACCAGGGTTGGGGCCTGGACACAGCGGTCCTCGACGCCGCGCTACCCGCACCATTGCCTGGCGGCGCAAGTACGCAGCACCGGGCATTGCGCCTGGTGCTCAGCGGCGGCAGCGCAGGCTCCAGTGCCCAATTCACCGTGCACTACAGCGAGCCCGTTCCGGCCGGTGCGGTGTACCTCAAATACGGCCCCAGCCCCCAGGGCCTGAACTGCAACGGAGCGGCCTGCGCCCAGCCCCACTGGTATGCGCTGCCCGGCAGCACGGCGGTGTTCGCCCCCGACCGCCGTAGCGTGACGCTAACGTTGACCGACGGTGGCCTTGGCGATAGCGACGCCGTGCCCGGCCACATCACCGACCCCGGGTTGCCCGTGCTGCTGGCGGGAGCGGGTGGGGGGACAGGGCCAGTCTCCGTACCCGCACTGGGGCCCTGGGCGCTGACTGTGTTGACGCTGGCGCTGCCTCTGTGGGTGGGATTGGGGCGCAAAACAAATCAAAAAAGATAGCTACCGATGCAATACAGGTCAGCACTGCAGGCGATTTTTGGTATTTCTTCGACAGGCATACCACAGTGTGCAGGGCAGCTCCACCGACGTGCCACCGCGCCCTTACGGCACTTGCTTTGGGCAGGAGCGGCCCTGTGCACAGCCCTCTCAGCCAAGGCCGGTACCGAAGCCCTGCCCTTACCTGCGCCGCACGAAACCACTGCCGTGGCCCTGCTGTGCACCCCAGACGTCACAGCGGCCCAGGAGCTCCAATCCGCGGCACCAGCGCCTCGGGCCCCTCATGGCGCCACCTCCCACGACGGCTCCCACGTTCCCACCCCCGTGGACAACCCCTGGGCACTGGGCCTGCTGGCCGCACTCGCCGCACGGATACTGTGGATGGACCGGCATTCCAAGCAGGATTCCGGCTGAAAGTCAGGGCCACAGGGCCGGCTGCAATGGGCCGTCAGGGCCAATGCGCGAAAATCTCGCTTTTGCTTACCGGACCTTAGCGCACCACCGTGCCGGATTATTCCTCCCTGACAGCCGCAGCTGCCCCGCAGCACTCTGCACCCGCCACCCCCATGACCGCGCTGGAGCGTCGCTCCAGCGTCAGCCTGGCCCTCATTTTTGCGCTGCGCATGCTGGGCCTGTTCCTGGTGCTGCCCGTGTTTGCCCTGGAGGCACGCAAGTACCCCGGTGGCGACGACCCTGCGCTGGTGGGCCTGGCCATGGGCATCTATGGCCTGACGCAGGCAGTCCTGCAGCTGCCGCTGGGCATCGCTTCCGACCGCTTCGGGCGCAAGCGGGTGATCGTGCTCGGCCTGCTCGTCTTCGCAGGCGGCAGTCTGATGGCTGCGCTGGCGGATTCTCTGACCGGACTGCTGCTGGGCCGGGCGCTGCAGGGCGCAGGGGCTGTGTCGGCAGCCGTGACCGCGCTGCTGGCCGACCAGACACGCGACAGCGTGCGCACCAAGGCGATGGCGCTGGTGGGCGGCAGCATCGGGCTGATGTTTGCCGTTGCGCTGGTGGCGGCACCGATGTTAGCTGCCCATATCGGCCTGGCGGGGCTGTTTGGCCTGACCTGTGCGCTGGCCCTGGCCGGTGTAGCCGTGGTGGTGTGGTGGGTGCCGCCCGAGCCTGCGCTGCATCGGAACGCCCCCCGGGGCCGCCTGGCCGATGTGTGGGGACACCCTGACCTGCTGCGCCTGAACCTCGGCGTGTTTGTGCTGCACACCGTGCAGCTGTCCATGTGGGTGGCCGTGCCCGCGATGCTGGTACAGGCAGGACTCACCAAAGACCACCACTGGCAGGTGTACCTGCCCGCCGTGGTGCTGTCGTTTGCCGCCATGGGCGGGCTGTTTGCGCTGGAGCGTGCGGGCCGACTGCGCGCAGCCCTGCTCGGAGCCATTGCCCTGGTGCTGGTGGTGCAGGCGGGGCTGGGCCTGCTGGCGGCCAGCGGTGTGCCTGCCACGCTGTGGGTGCTAGGGCCTTTGTTGTTCGTCTTTTTCTGCGGATTCAATGCGCTGGAGGCCAGCCAGCCCAGTCTGGTGTCGCGCATGGCGCCAGCCCAGCTGCGCGGCGCCGCGCTGGGCAGCTACAACACCCTGCAGTCTCTGGGCCTGTTTGCGGGCGGTGCAATGGGTGGCGCGCTGGTGAAATGGGCCGGGGCTCCAGGCCTGTTTGCCGTGACCACGGCGCTCACGGCTCTGTGGCTGCTGCTGACCTGGCCGCTGCGGCCCGTGGGGCGTGGCGGGCACTGAACGCCTAGCCGTGCCATGCCGTCAGGGCTTCCATTGCCCCCCGGTTGCGGCACAATGGAGCGTTTGGCGCCTGGAATCTCTCTCCAAATCCGGCGCTTTTATCCCTTAAAGGCAAAGACAGCACCATGGCATCCGTAAACAAAGTCATCATCGTCGGCAACCTGGGCCGCGACCCTGAAATGCGCACCTTCCCCAGTGGCGATCAGGTGGCCAACGTGACGATTGCCACCACCGACAAGTGGAAAGACAAGCAGTCTGGCGAAATGAAGGAAGCCACCGAGTGGCACCGCGTGGTCTTCAACGGCCGCCTCGCCGAAATCGCTGGCCAGTACCTGCGCAAAGGCTCGCAGGTGTATGTAGAAGGCAGCCTGCGCACCCGCAAGTGGACCGACCAGAGCGGCGTTGAGAAGTACAGCACCGAGATCCGCGCCGACCAGATGCAGATGCTGGGCAGCCGCCAGGGCATGGGCGGTGGCGGACAGGGCGGCGGACAGCAAGGCGGTGGATACGACGACGGTTACGGTGGCGACCAGGGTGGCTACGACCAGGCCCCGCGCCGTGCAGCGCCAGCGCCGCGCCCCATAGCCGCCCCCGCTCAGCGCCCTGCACCCGCTCCCGTGGCACAGGCACCGCGCGCGGCCTCCGGATTTGACGACATGGACGACGACATTCCGTTCTGACAGCTTCTGGCACCGGATTCAGTCCCCAGCCCGCACCCGCAAGGTGTGGGCTTTTTTTTGCCTGTGCACAAGGCATGCTCGACCCCACGGAAAACGTCGCCTGTGGGCGTCAAAACGTAGCAACTCGCAACAGGAGGTGCTGGAGCCCACCCGACTCACAAGCGCCAGCGCGGCCATGGAGCGATGGCTTTTACAACGGCGCTCACGGGCGCCGCTTCTCAGTTTTGTCCAGTTCGGCACCACCGCGACAAACCAACAATTCCTTACATTCGATACGGAAATATCAAAGATCATCGCGGTCTGGCTCGCCAAAGAGGTGCAAAACCCGGCGGCCAGCAGTTACCAAAATCAATATTCCAAACTGAAAAGAGAGAGGGTTGTGATGCCAGGGTTCGTCCGCAAGATTTTGATATTTGTCACTGGCTACGCGTGGCTCCTGCTGCTGGCGGGCCCGGGGCTCATCGGGCTGTCGGTGTACAGCGGCTGGAAGGCGGAAGACGGCCACGCCTACGTGGCGCGCGAAAGCCTGCAGACCGTGTCCGGTACCGTGACGCAGGCCTCTGAAGTCACCGTCAAGCGCAAGCGTCGTACGACCAAGAAGTACTACGAAATCACGGTCCAGCCCGACACCGCTGGTGCCGAGGCGCGCAAGCTGCGCATCGACCACAGCACACCGCAGCAGCTGGTGGGCAACCTGATCGACGAAAAAGTCACCGCCTTGGTCGATGGCAGCGACAGCGACCTGGTCTATGAAGTATCGGCAGACGGCGCGACCGTCATCAGCTACGACACCACCAAACAACGGCTGCAGGCCGAAGCAGCCTCCTCCGCGCAGTCCTTCAGCGGTGCAGGCACCTGGATCTTTGCCATTTTGCTCACGCTGGTGGGAGCGGCAGGCGTGTGGTCCAACCGCAAGCTGCGCGCCGCCGACGAAGCACACCAGCTGGCCGCCGCCTGACGGCCATACCCCATAAAAAGAGAGAGGGAGGGAGGGGCAGCGCCCGGGGCGCGCTCCTCCCATCGTTTGCGCCAACCTGCGCGCTCACTACGGAGGACCACACCATGAACCCCAACGCACTTTCGCCACAAACCCCTGCGGGCGCTCCGATGGAGCGGCGCGATTTCATCGTCTCCACCTACAAGCACCTGGGCGTGGCCATTCTGGCCTTTGTCGTGCTGTCGGCGGTGCTGATGGTGAGCGGACTTTCCACCGCCGCGGCCAAGATGCTCATGGCCAGCGGTAGCAAATTCCTGTGGCTGGGGGTCATGGGCGCTTTCATGCTCGTGGGCTGGCTGGCATCGCACCTGGCCGACAACTCGGACAACCCTCAGACACAGCTGATGGGCCTCGGCCTCTACGTGCTGGCGGAAGGGCTCATCTTTGCCCCGATGTTCGGCATTGCCCAGCTTTTGGTGCCCGGCGCCATCGGCGCTGCCGCCTTCATCACGCTGCTGCTGGTGGCGGCGCTCACATGGACGGCGTTCAGCAGCAAGACCGACTTTTCGTTCCTGGGCGGCATCCTGAAGGTGGCGGGGCTGGTGGCACTGGGCACCATCATCGCGGGCGCCATCTTCGGCTTCAAGTTGGGCATCTGGTTCTCAGGGCTCATGGTGCTGTTTGCGGGCGCCTGCGTGCTGTACGACACCTCGCGCATCATCCACGACTACCCTGCAGACCGCCCCGCCGGCGCAGCGCTGCACCTGTTCGCATCGATTGCGCTCATGCTCTGGTACGTGCTGCGCATCCTGATCAGCCTGGCCACGAACGACGACTGACACGCCTGGGCACAGCCCCACAAAAAAGCCGGAGCGGTCACCGCCTCGGCTTTTTTGCTTTTGGAGAATGGATTTCGAGAGAAATCAGGCGCAAGCGCTAGTTCTTATTGCGCTGACAGCTATCAATTTTGAAGTATCAGCGGGCCATGGCTGGCTGCACCGCCGGCGCATGGCCGGTGGGCTGCGGCAGCCCCTCCACGGCAGCAATCACGCCACCGCCCAGGCAGACATCACCTTCGTACAGCACCGCGCTCTGCCCGGGCGTCACGGCCCATTGGGCGTCCGGGAACTGCAGCGCAAAGCCGTCGGGCACGGCCTCCAGCACGCACGCTGCGTCCTGCTGACGGTAGCGCGTCTTGGCAGCGTAGGCGCCGGGCGCCGGGGCCTGGCCAGCGCACCAGCTCACGTCCTGCGCCACCAGGCGGTGCGACAACAGCCAGGGGTGGTCGTGACCTTGCACCACCCGCAGCGTGTTTTTCTCCAGGTCCTTGCGGGCCACGAACCAGGGCTCGTGCGCGCCGCCACCGCGCTGGGCGCCTTTTTCCTTCACGCCCCCAATGCCCAGGCCCTGGCGCTGGCCCAGCGTGTAGAAACTCAGGCCCACATGCTGGCCCAGCTTGCGTCCCCGGTCGTCCAGAATGGGCCCGGGCGCATGGCTGATGTAGCGGTTCAGAAACTCGCGGAAGGGCCGCTCACCGATGAAGCAGATGCCGGTGGAATCCTTCTTCTTGGCGTTCGGTAGGCCGATCTCCTCGGCAATGCGGCGCACTTCGGTCTTGTGCAGCTCACCCACGGGGAACAATGTCTTGGACAGCTGCGCCTGGTTCAGGCGGTGCAGAAAGTAGCTCTGGTCCTTGCTCGGGTCCAGGCCCTTGAGCAGTTCGTGCAGGCCCGTGGCCAGGTTGTGCCGCACGCGGGCATAGTGGCCGGTGGCGATCTTCTCCGCCCCCAGGCGCATCGCGTGGTCCAGGAAGGCCTTGAACTTGATCTCGGCGTTGCACAGCACATCGGGGTTGGGTGTGCGGCCGGCCTGGTACTCGCGCAGGAACTCGGCAAACACCCGGTCCTTGTAGTCGGCCGCGAAGTTCACATGCTCGATCTCGATGCCGATCACATCGGCCACAGCGGCGGCATCCACGAAGTCGATGTTGGACGAGCAGTACTCGCTGTCGTCATCGTCTTCCCAGTTCTTCATGAAGATGCCGACCACCTCATGGCCCTGCTTTTTGAGCAGGTAGGCGGTCACGGCCGAGTCCACGCCGCCGGAAAGGCCGACGACAACGCGCTGTTTGGTAGGGGAAGTCATTGCCCCGATTGTATTTTTGATGCCGCCGGAGCACTGCGCGGGCGCGCAGAACGCGTAGCCACGAGCAGGTCATACAACTGCTGCGCGGCAGGCGACAGGGTTTTGCCCCGGCGCTTGATGAGCCCCATCTGCCGCGTGACGATGGGCTCTACCAGCGGAATGCTGACCAGCGTGGGGTGGTCCTTGCCCGGCATGGCCAGGCTGGGCACGGCCGCCACGCCCAGGCCCGCCTCCACCAGGCCGAGCAGCGTGGTCACGTGCTTGGCCTCGTACAGGCACTGCGGCCGATCGGGCACGTTGGCCAGCGCCAGGTCCATCAGCAGGCGGTTGCCCGACGTCTTGCCCACCGACATGAAGTCGTGCTGGCCCAGCTCGGCCCAGGTCACCTTCTTGCGGCGTGCCAGCACATGGTCGCGCCGGCAGGCAGCCACAAAACGCTCGGCCAGCACAGGTTTGAACTCGATCTCGGCCTCCTGGCTGCCGATGAAGTTCAGGCCGAAGTCCGCATCGCCCTGCGCCACGGCCACCAGCACCTCGTTGGCGCTGGCGTCGTGCACCTTGACGCGGATCTTCGGAAACCGCTCGTGGTAGCGCTTGACCACCTGCGGCAGGAAGTAATACACGGCCGAGGGCACGCAGGCAATCGTGACCTCGCCCATGCGCCGCGCGGCCACATCGCCCAGGCCCATGAGCATGCCGTCCAGGTCGTCCAGCCACACGCGGGTCTTGCGCGCAAAGTCGCGGCCCACGGCCGTGAGCGTGACGCGGCGCGTGGTGCGGTCGAGCAGGCGCACACCCAAGGCTTCTTCGAGCTTGTCGATGCGGCGGCTGAACGCGGGCTGCGACAGGTGGATGGCCTCGGCGGCCGCACGAAAGCTCTGCAGCTCGGCCACGGCCGCAAAGGCCTGAATGTCGGCAAGGTCGAATTTGTTGTTCATCGCGGCGTCCTTCCAGTGCGCTTCGGGGTGTTATCAGCGTTGCAAGCCGTGCATCAAACGATCAGAACATTGCAATTCACGGCCGTGATTGGAGCATGTACAAGCCACTACAGCCTATTGCACAGCGTGCATCAATCGTTGCCAACAATGCAATTCACAGATCAGCGAAGGCGTCGCACCATGCCGACCCATGAGCACCAACATTCCTTGCGTTCTGATGCGTGGCGGCACTTCCCGGGGGCCGTTCTTCCTGGCCGACTGGCTGCCGCGCGACCCCGAAGCCCGCGACCGCACGCTGATTGCAGCCCTGGGATCGCCCCATGAGCTGCAGATCGACGGCCTGGGCGGAGGCAACTCGCTGACCAGCAAGGTCGCCATCGTCTCGCGCTCCACGCAGCCCGACTGCGATGTGGACTACCTGTTTGCCCAGGTCAGCGTGCAGGAGGCCCGCGTGGACACACGCCCCAACTGCGGCAACATGCTGGCCGGTGTGGGGCCCTTTGCCATCGAGCAGGGGCTGGTCCCCGCAGACCGCGAAGGCCAGACCACCACCGTGCGGGTCTACAACGTCAACACCCGCTCCCGCATCGACGTGCAGGTGTGCACGGCGGGCGGCCAAGTGCACTACGACGGCGATGTGCGCATCGACGGCGTGCAGGGCACGGCAGCCCCCGTGCTGATGAACTTCCTGGACGCCTGGGGCGCCGTCACCGGGCAGATCTTTCCCACCGGCCAGCGCATCGACACCATCCAGGGCCTGCAGGTCACCTGCATCGACGCGGCGCAGGTGATGGTGCTATTGCGCGCCGCCGACCTGGGCCTGCGCGGCGACGAGACACCTGCCGAGCTGGACGCCAACACCGCCTTGCTGACCCGCATCGAGGCCCTGCGCCTCGAAGCAGGCCAGCGCATGGGCATGGGCGATGTGACACACAGCGTGCTGCCCAAGCCGGTGATCGTGTCGCCGGGCACATCACCAGGCAGCGTGGTGTCGCGCTACTTCACCCCCCACCAGTGCCACCGCTCGCATGCCGTGACGGGCGCGATTGGCGTGGCGGCGGCCTCGGTACTGCCGGGCACCGTGGCCACCGACGAACGGCATGCACCCGCCGCCGGACTGCGCCGCGTGGAAGTGCAGCACCCGGCAGGCCGCATCCAGGTGGAGGTGGAGCTCAGCGAGGTGGATGGCCAGTTCAAGCTGGTGCAGGCCGCGCTGGTACGCACCGCCCGAAAGATTCTGGAAGGCACGCTGTTCGTGCCCGAAAGCGCCCCCGCGCACTGAGCGCTCTTCAGGGCGCCGCTTGCGCAGCGCCCTTCCAACGATTCCAACCATTACGACAGGAGACAAACCATGACCCGTTCCATTCACTCCACCACGCGCCGCAGGGCGCTGGCCACGGCTGCGCTGGCGCTCGTGTCCAGCGCCTTCTGGGCCACCGGCCCCGCCCATGCGGCCTATCCCGACAAGCCCATCACGCTGGTCGTGCCCACCGCCGCCGGGGGTGGCAACGACGGCATGGCGCGTGTGGTGGCCATCAAGCTCTCCACCCTGCTGGGCCAGCAGGTCATCGTGGAGAACAAGGCCGGGGCCAATGGCGCCATTGCGGCCGAATACGTGGCCCGTGCGGCACCCGACGGGCACACCATCTTGTTCGGCTACATCGGCACCCACGGCATGAGCCCCGCACTGCAGAAGCTGCGCTACGACCCCATCACGCAGTTCGAGCCCATCGGTATGGTGAGCTATTCGCCCACGCTGATGGTGGTGAATCCCAAGGTGCCCGCCAAGACCGTGAGCGAGCTGGTGGCGCTGAGCAAGGCCAAGCCCCACGACTTCAACTACGCATCGGCCGGCAACGGCACGGCCCCACATTTCTCGGCGGAAATCTTCAAGCTCGAAAGTGGCGCCCAGATGGCCCATGTGCCCTACCGGGGCGCTGCACCCGCCATGAACGACACCATGGCCGGGCAGACGCAGGTGATGTTTCCCAGCCTGTTCTCGGCCTACCCGCACGTGAAGGGCGGCAAGCTGCGCGCCCTGGCGCTGGCCGGGCCCAAGCGCTCGTCGCTGCTGCCCGATGTGCCCACGCTGGAGGAGGCAGGCATCAAGGGTGTGGAGATCACCCAGTGGTACGCCCTGTTCGCGCCCGGCAAGACGCCCCGCCCGGTGATCGACCTGCTCAACAAGACCTTGAACACCGCCCTGGCCGACAAGGACGTGGTGCGCCGCATCGAGGAGCAAGGCGCGGTGGTGGACACCAGCACGCCCGAGCAACTGGCCCTGACGGTGAAGCAGGAACTCGCCAAGTGGAAGGGTGTGGTGGTCAAGGCCCAGCTCACACCCGATTGAGCCCCTGCGAAGAAGGCTCTGGGAAATAGAGGGAGAGGGGCGCCACCGCCCCTCAGCGGCACACATGCCCGCATTTCAACAAGAGGAGACAACCATGAAAACGAAGATGGCAGCGGCCTGCGCTGCATTGGTCGGCCACTGCGCGATGGCACAAGGCACTGATGTGACGCTGTACGGCGTGGTGGACCTGGGCCTGCGCAACGGCAGCGGCCTCACCGCATCCAACGCGCCCACGGCCGGCTCCAGTCGCAGCCTGGGCAGTGGCATCCACACCACCAGCCGATGGGGCCTGAGGGGCAGTGAAGACCTGGGCGGCGGCGCCAAGGCACTGTTCAACCTGGAGAGCGGCCTCAACGCCGACACGGGTGCCCCGGCCAACGCCACCAAATACTTCGACCGCGCATCCTGGGTGGGCCTGCAGGGCAGCTGGGGCACGCTGGCCCTGGGCCGCCAGACCACGACGCTGGCCGATGCCATCTCGCCCGTGGATCCGCTGGCCATGCGCTTTGCCAGCTTCAACCCCAACATCGGCGTGACGGCGCTGAGCCAGCATGGACTGGGCATCGAGTACGGCAGCGCAGGCGCCAATTCGGGCTCGTACCGGCTGGACAATTCACTGAAGTACACGGGCCGTTTCGGCGGCTTCACCGCACGTGCCATGTGGGGCATTGGCGAAGTCGCATCGCAGGCCTCGGCTCTGTCGTCACGCGGTGTGGGACTGGCGTGGGCTGCGGACGGCTTGGTGGTGTCCAGCGCTTATCAGAGCTTCAACGACACCAACAAGCGATCACTCGACGGCACCACCCTGGGCGCCGCGTACCAATGGGGCAGCGTGCGCCTGGCTGCCAACGCCGGCCGCAACAAGGCCGAGACAGCCGCAGGCCGCTTCACCGTGCAGCGCGTGTTGTCCGCCGGCGGCACCTGGGCGGCCACGCCGTGGGTGGACCTGACAGCGGCCTACTACAAGGTGGACCGCTCGCGCACCGGTGCGGCCGACGACGGCTACGGCCGCCTGATGGCGTTTTCCGAGTACAAGCTCTCGCGCCGCACCAAGGTGTATGCCGAGCTGGACAACACCCGCTGGCGCAACGGCTTCCAGGGCGCGGCGAACAAGGCCACGGCCACCGGCATCTCGGCCGGTGTGGTGCACACGTTCTGAGCAGGTCTTAAACAAACTTGCCGGTGATGCCACCGTCCACCACCAGCTCGGTGCCGGTCACGTAGGCGGCCGCATCGCTGGCAAGGAAGGCGCAGGCATGGGCCACGTCCCAGGCCGTGCCCATGCGGCCCATGGGCACCTGGCGGGCGCGCGCGGCGCGGGCCTCGTCGAGGCTGGTGTCCGAGAACATCTTCGCCACCGTGGTGGCAATGCGCGGCGTGTCGATGAGCCCCGGCACCACGGTGTTGGCGCGCACGCCCTGGCCCGCGTACTGCTGCGCCACCATGCGCGTGAAATGCGTGACGGCCGCCTTGGTCACGCCGTAGGCCAGGTGCGGGTAGCCGAGGTAGCGCATGCCCGCGATGGACGAGATCGCAATGATGGAACCCCGCCCGCGCTCCACCATGGCGGGCAGCACCTGCTGGCAGGCCAGCAGCAGGCTGTTCACATTGACGGAATGGATGCGGTCGAAGTCTTCAACGCTCGTCTCCAGCGGGCCGCCGGTCTTGCCGATGCCCACGTTGTGGTGCAGCACGTCGATGGCGCCGCCAAAGCGCTTGCGCGCCTCGGCAAACAGGCGCTGCACATCGGCCGCGTCCGCCACGTCGCCCACCAGAGTGGCGGCCGTGCCGCCCTCGGCGTGGATGAGCGCCGTGGTTTCTTCGGCCGAGGCTGCGTCGCGGTCCGCCACGCACACGCTGGCACCCAGGCGCGCGTAGGTCACGCAGGCGGCGCGGCCAATGCTCCAGCCCGGGCCGGCGGACCCGCCGCCTGCCACGAAGACCACGCGGCCCGACAGGTCGAGCGGCAGGGCGGGAGGACGGCCTGGCTGCGCGCTCATGCGTCCGTGCCCTGGCCGGCACTGCCGCCAACGAAGGGAATGGCGTGCTCCACCGTGTCCCAGATGAAGCGGCCCGAGGGGCTTTGCTGCTCTTCGACGATGTGCGCCACCAGCCCGGCCGCGCGCGAGATCACGGCAAAGCCTCGCATCACGGCCGTGGGCACGCCGATCTCGCCCAGCAGCGCGGCCACTGCGCCCGTGGCGTTGATGGTGATGGGGCGACCTGCCACGTCATCCACGGCCTTGGACAGCGTCTCCAGCGCACGGATCTTGTCGCCCTGCAAATCGGGCTCGGCGCGGCCCATTTCGAGCAGCTTGTAGGCGCGCGGGTCCACGGGCTTGTGCAGGTGGTGGCCAAAGCCGGGCACAGGGGATTTGAGGCTCTTGTAGTGGCGCGCGATGGCGAGCGCCTCCGCTTCAGGGTCTTGCGCCGCTGCGATGCGGTCGAGCAGGCCCGAGCAGTTCTCCATGGTGCCCACGAAGGAGCTGCCCACGGCCAGCAGGCCCGCGCTCACGGCGCCCTGCAGGTTCTCGGGCGCGCTCATGTAGATGAGCCGCGTGGCAATGGCGCTGGGCGTGAGGCCGTGCTCCATCAGCACGATGAGCACCACGTCGGTGATGCGCAGGTCCACGCCGCGCGGGGTGCGGCCCAGGATCTGCATGAGCATCACCTCGGTGAAGGTCCTCTTCCCCATCAAGTCCTCGACCAGGTCCGCATCGCGGTAATGCAGGCTGGTGAGGGTGTGGGTGCACAGGCGGGTGACGGGGGTCTTGAAAGCAGGGTGGGTCATGAAATGGGTTCCTTCGTTCAGGCAGTGGCCGTACCAGCTAGGGCAGCCAGGGCCGCATCGCGTACGGCAGACTTGAGCACCTTGCCCACAGGCGAGCGAGGCAGGCTCTCGTGAAAATGGATGCGCTTGGGCGTCTGCACCGGTCCCAGGCGTTCGCGCACAAAGGCGATCAGCTCGGCCTCGCTCGCGTGCTCGCCGGGGCGCAACTGCACGGCGCCCTGCACGGTCTCGCCCCACTTGTCGTCGGGCAGGCCGAACACGGTGCATTCGTGCACCGCAGGGTGCTGGCCCAGCGCGTTCTCCACGTCCACGGGGTAGACGTTGAAACCGCCAGTGATCACCATGTCTTTGAGCCGGTCCTTGAGGTAGAGAAACCCCCGCTCATCGATCAGGCCCCGGTCGCCCGTGTGCAGCCAGCCGTCCACCAGGGTCTCGGCCGTCTTCTCGGGCAAGCGCCAATAGCCGGTCATCAGCAGGTCGCCCCGCGCCACCACCTCGCCCACCTCGCCCGGGGGCAGCAGGCGGCCGTCGGGCGCCATGATGCCCACGTCGCTGAACCAGGTGGTGCGGCCCACCGAGGCCAGGTTGCGCTCGTCCTCGAAATCCTCGGGGCACAGCACGGTGAGGATCTGCGGCGCCTCGGTCTGGCCGTAGGTGGTGCCCAGCACCGGGCCGAAGAACTCGCGCACCTGGCGGATCTTATCGGGGGGCATAGGGGCACCACCGTAGATGAGCCGGCGCAGGCGCGGAAAGTCTTCGCGCGACGCGCCAGGCAGCGCCATCAGCATGTAGACCAGCGTGGGCGGCATGAAGCACACGGTGCCGCCGCGCTCGCGGAAGGCCGTGCGCACCGCCTCGGCGCCCGCGCCCGCCAGCACCACGTGGCAGCCGCCCTGCGCCAGGATGGGCAGAAGGTACGTGGACGTGCCGTGCGTGATGGGTGCGGCCACGATGTAGCGCTCGTGCTCGTCAAAGCCCCAGGCGTGGATCTGGTTGGTTATGTTGGCCATCCACGCGCGGTAGGGCTGCATCACGCCCTTGGGTGCGCCCGTGGTGCCGCCAGTGAACTTGATGGCCTGGGTGGCGTCGTCCGGCAGGTCCAGCTGCGGGCGGGGTGCGCCAGCGTGCGCAGCGGCCAGGCTGGCCAGCGTGGTGGCGTCCTCGGTGGCCGGCGCCCCAGTCAGCACGCGGGCGCCGGGCGCGCCTTCGAGCAGGTCGGCGCACGCGGCGTCCAGCACCAGCAGGGTGGGCTCGGTGGCGTCGATGATGCGGCGGATCTCGGGCCGCGTGCTCTTGGGGTTGAGCGGCACCCACACCTTGCCGCAGGCCAGCACGGCCAGCAGCGCGGCGATGTGGTCGGCGCTGTTGCCCGCGCAGATGCCCACGCGGCTTTGGGGTGTGGGGTCGATGGCTGTGAAGCCCGCCGCGAGCGCTGTCACGCGGGCGGCCAGCGCGTCGTAGCGGATGGCGCCCTCGTGCGCGTCGATGGCAATGCGGTCGGGCCAGCGCTGGGCGGCCCGCCAGAAGAAGTCGATGGGGAACATGAAAGAGATGAGGTTGTGTGGGTGATCTGTCACTCGGCGGATGCGCCCGACTCTTTCACCACTTCGCGCCAGCGCTTGATCTCGGCGGCGGCAAACTGGCGCATCTTGTCGGGGGTGCCACCATCGGGCGTGGCGGCCAGCTCCTGCAGGCGCGTGCGCACCTCGGGCTGGGCCAGCACCTTGTTCAGGGCCGCGTTGACCTGCTCGATCACGGCGCGCGGCGTGCCCGCCGGTGCGGCCAGGCCAAACCACGACTGCACGTCAAAGCCCGCGTAGCCCGACTCGGCCAGCGTGGGCACGTCCGGCAGCAGGGGCGAGCGCTGGGCGCTGGTGATGGCAATGGCGCGCAGCTTGCCCGCCTGCACGTGCGGCAGGGCCGACGGCGTGTTGTCGAACATCGAGTCCACCTGGCCGCCCAGCAGGTCAGTGACGGCGGGTGCGCTGCCCCGATAGGGCACGTGCAGCATCTTGAGCTTGGACTGCATCTTGAACATCTCGCCCGAGAGGTGGATGGACGAGCCGCTGCCCGAGGATGCAAACGTGATGCCGTCCTTGGACTCCTTGGCGTAGCGCACGTAGTCGGCCAGGTTCTTGATGGGCAGCTTGGGGTTGACCACCAGGATGTTCGGAATCTTGGCGATCATGCCGATGGGCTCGAAGTCCTTGACCGGGTCGTAGCCCAGCTTGGGGTACAGCGTGGCGTTGATGGTGTTGGCGATGGTGTAGACGTACAGCGTGTAGCCATCGGCCGGCGCGCGCGCCACGGCCTCGGCGCCCACGTTGCTGTTGGCCCCGGCGCGGTTGTCCACCACCACCGGCTGGCCCAGCTGGTCGCCGAGCTTGACGGCCACCAGGCGCGCAATCACGTCCGTGGCGCCGCCCGCTGCATAGCCCACCACCAGCTTGACCGGCTTGGCGGGCCAGCCCGAGGCATTGGGCTGGGCCTGCAATGGCATGGCAACGCCGCCGGCCAGGGTGGCGACCAGCGCCAGCAGGGCACGGCGTGGCAGGGATGGCGAAGCTTTGCGCTGACCCAGCGCGGCGGGGGGGTGTGGGCTCATGGTGTCTGTCTCCGTTGGTTTTTGGAAAAATGCCGTCTTGACGCCTGCTGCGTGCCCTGCGGCACACTGCGCGGTGGTTGCGTTGACGAACAAATTCTTTCCCATGCCTTCCCGACCTGCGAATTCAAATGTCCGGCAGCCGGACGAACGTGTGAGCACACGCACGACAGAGGAGCCGGTCGAAGACCCTGGCAGCCGCACGCTGCGGCGCGGCCTGCAGGTGCTGGACGCCGTGCTGGCCCATGGCCGCGACGGTGCGCGTGTGGTGGACCTGTGCCGCGCCGCCGCGCTGGAGCGGGCGCCCGTGTACCGGCTGCTGGCCACGCTGATGGAGAGCGGCTACGTGGCGCAGCGCGGGCGCTTTCGCTACGTGGCGGGCCCGCGCCTGGCCGCCCTGGCCGAGCCCCCGGGCCAGCCCAATCTGGCAGTGCGCCTGGCCCCCGTGCTGGAGCGCGTGAGCCGCGCCTGTGGCGACGCCGCCTTTGCCATCGTGCGCGAAGGCCCCACCTCGCACTGCATTGCACGCCATGTGGGAACGCACCCGGTGCAGATCCTGGTGATCCAGGTGGGCACGCGCCAGCCGCTGGGCGTGGGCGCGGCGGGCCTGGCGCTGCTGGCGGCGCTGCCCGATGCCGAGATGCAGGCCTGCATCGACGCCAACGCGCAAGAGCTGCCGCGCTACGGCGGCATGACGCCCGAGCGCCTGCAGATCCTGGTCCGCGCCACGCGCGAGCGCGGCTGGTCGGTGGTGGGCAACCACGCCACGCAGGGCGTGCTGGCGGCTGGCATGGCCGTGCGCAACGCGGCGGGCGAACCCGTGGCGGCGATCAGCGTGGCATCGACCGTGGACCGCATGCCGCGCGAACGCCAGCAGCTCATCGCGCGCTGGATGCGCGAGGCGCTGGCGGCGCACCTGCCCAATGGCATCTGAGCGGGTCTGCGGCACACTCTGGCAAGCCGCAGACGGACGATGCCAGCCAGCCGACGCCGCGAACGCCACCGAAGCAATCACTACAAAAATAATAGCTTTCAGCGATGAATGGACCTGCGCCAGATGGCAATTTGGCTTCAAACCAATGCTTCCCCTGCCTTTCCACCACCCTGTTGACCGCCTTGCATCCGAGTCACGCCACGCACCCTGAGGCACGCCCATGGAACTGAGACAACTGCGCTATTTCGTGCGTGTGGTGGAGCAAGGCTCCATGAGCCGCGCTGCGCTGGACCTGGACGTGGTGCAGTCCGCGCTGAGCCAGCAAATCACCCGGCTGGAGAGCGAGCTGGCCACGCGCCTGCTGCAGCGCACGCCGCGCGGCGTCACGCCCACAGAGGCAGGGCTGGCGTTCTTTCGCGAGGCGCAGCTCACCCTGCGCCATGCCGACCAGGCCGTGCGCGCGGCGCAGCAGGCGCGGCTGTCGGGCACCGTCACCGTGGGGCTGGCGCCCACCACTTCGGGCGTACTCGGCCTGCCACTGATGCAGGCCATGCGCACACGCTACCCGGACGTGCGGCTGCACATGGTGGAGAGCATGTCGGGCCACCTCACGGCCATGCTGCATGCGCGCGAGCTGGACCTGGCCGTGCTGTTCGACACCCGCCTGCACCAGGCACAACAGGCCACGGGCGCGCGCCGCTGGGACATGGCGCCGCTGCTGGAGGAAGACCTGTTCCTCATCTGCGCCCGTGACCGACGGGAGAGCCCCGGCCCCCCCCGTGGCCGGCAGCTGCCGGAAACCATCACCGTCGCCGAGCTGGTGCAAGAACCGCTGATCCTGCCCACTGGCCCACACGGCCTGCGCAGCACGCTGGACACGGCCTTTGCCCGCGACCGCGTGGCGCCACACGTGGTGCTGGAGGTGGACTCGCTCGCCATGGTGATGGCCGCCGTGGACGCGGGCCTGGGCTCCACCGTGCAGCCCTGGGCCGCCATGGGCCGCTACCCGGATGCGGCCGAGCGTTTTCAGTGCGCACGCCTCACCGACGCGCCCGCGCGCCGCGTCAACCTGCTGTGCAGCCTGCCCGACGAAGAACTCTCACCCGCCGCCCTGGCCGCGCGGGTGGTGCTGGCGGACTGCGTGCGTGAATTGGTGACGAGCGGCCAGTGGTTTGGCACGACATGGATAGGCGGACAAGACACCAGCGCCTGAGCGGCCACCCCGCAGCCATCACGATCCGTGATACCCCCATGACCTGAACCCGCTGCACGGCGGGCCTGCGTCTCCCTACAGTCGCCATCACCCCGATGAACGACACGGCGACCGCGCCAGGAGACACCCCATGGGCCCCACACCCCCTTCTACATTCCCCCCCTCGCAGCGCGCCGCCTGGAGCCACCAGCCATGAGCGGCGATGCTGTGGTCGATGTGCTGGTGATCGGTGGCGGCAACGCCGCCCTGTGCGCCGCCCTGATGGCGCGCGAGGCGGGCGCCAGCGTGCTGCTGCTCGAATCCGCCCCGCGCGCCTGGCGCGGCGGCAACTCGGCCCACACGCGCAACCTGCGCTGCATGCACGACGCGCCGCAGGACGTACTGGTCGATGCCTACCCCGAGGAAGAGTTCTGGCAAGACCTGCTCAAGGTGACGGGCGGGCTGACCAACGAACACCTGGCGCGCCTGGTGATCCGCGAGTCGAGCACCTGCCGCCCCTGGATGCGCCGCCACGGCGTGCACTTTCAGCCCGCGCTGGCAGGCACGCTTCATGTGGCGCGCACCAATGCGTTCTTCATGGGTGGCGGCAAGGCGCTGGTCAATGCGTACTATCGCAGCGCCGAACAACTGGGAGTGCAGATCCGCTACGAAGTACCCGTGGAGCGCATCGAGATGGACGGCAGCCGCTTCATCGCTGCCCACCTGGCGAATGGCGAGCGTATTGCCGCCAAAAGCTGCGTGCTGGCCGCGGGTGGCTTTGAATCGAACCGCGAATGGCTGCGCGAGGCCTGGGGCCAGAACGAGCGCGGGGAGTGGCCGGCCGACAACTTCCTGATCCGCGGCACAGCCTACAACAAGGGTGTCTTGCTCAAGCACCTGCTCGACGACCACGGTGCCGACCGCATCGGCGACCCCACGCAGGCGCACATGGTGGCCATCGACGCGCGCGCGCCGCTGTACGACGGCGGCATCTGCACGCGCATCGACTGCGTGTCGCTGGGCGTGGTGGTCAACCGCGCGGGCGAACGCTTCTACGACGAGGGCGAGGACTTCTGGCCCAAGCGCTATGCCATCTGGGGCCGCCTGGTGGCGCAGCAGCCGGGGCAGATCGGCTACTCCATCATCGACAGCAAGGCCATCGGCCGCTTCATGCCGCCCGTGTTACCGGGCGTGAAAGCCGACACCCTGCCCGAGCTGGCGCAGAAGCTTGGCCTGCCCGTGGACACGTTCACCCACACGCTCCATGCCTACAACGCCGCCTGCCGCGTGGGCACGTTCGACCACACCAGGCTGGACGACTGCCACACTGAAGGCGTGGCACCCGCCAAGACGCACTGGGCTCGGCCCATCGACACCGGGCCGTTCTATGGCTACGCGCTCAAGCCCGGCGTCACCTTCACCTACCTGGGCCTGCACACCGACGACACCGCTGCCGTGCGCTTTGGCAACGTGCCCAGCCCCAACCTGTTTGTGGCTGGCGAAATGATGGCCGGCAACGTGCTGGGCAAGGGCTACACCGCGGGGGTGGGCATGAGCATTGGCACCGCGTTCGGCCGCATTGCGGGCACACAGGCAGCGTTGGCCTCCAAACGGCCGGTAGCGCTAGTCGAACATGCCTCAGACGCTACAAAACAAGGAGCAAACCATGCAAACGCTTGAGGCCCTGACGCGCGACGCCCGGGCGCTGGCGAATGGCGGCATTGTGCTGTCAGCCCCCGAAATCGAAGTGGCGCGCCAGCTGCAGATCTGCAACGCCTGCCGCTACTGCGAGGGCTTTTGCGCCGTGTTCCCGGCCATGACGCGGCGGCTGGAGTTTGGCAAGGCCGACATCCACTTCATCGCCAACCTGTGCCACAACTGCGGCGCCTGCCTGCATGCCTGCCAGTACGCTCCGCCGCACGAGTTTGCGGTGAACATTCCGCAGGCCATGGCCCAGGTGCGCGGCCAGACCTATGCCGACTACGCCTGGCCGCCTGCGCTGGGCCAGCTGTACCAGCGCAACGGTCTGACCCTGGCCCTGGCGCTGGTGGCCGGGCTCACGCTGTTCCTGCTGCTGGCCGTGGCACTGCATGGGCAGGGCATCGTCGCGCTGTGGCAGGCCCCTGTGGGCGGCTTCTACGGCATCTTTCCGCACAACCTGCTGGTGGGCCTGTTTGCGCCCGTGTTCCTGTTCGCCGTGCTGGCGCTGGGCCTGGGCGTACGCCGCTTCTGGCGCGACGTGACGCCCGCCACCAGCGGCGCGCCGCTGAGCGCGCCCGCCACGGCCGAGGCCACCGATGCCGTGCTGCGCCTCAAATACCTGGATGGCGGCCACGGCGACGGCTGCCACAACGAGGACGATGCCTACACCTTGTCGCGCAGGCGCATGCACCACCTCACGTTCTACGGATTCATGCTGTGTTTTGCGGCCACCAGCGTGGCGACGCTGTACCACTACCTGCTGGCCTTGCCTGCACCGTACGACCTGCCCAGCCTGCCCAAGCTGCTGGGCGGCATTGGCGGTGTCAGCCTGGCCGTTGGCACGGCTGGCCTGTGGCGGCTGAACCTGCGCCGCCACCCGCAACACGGCGATGCCGCGCAAAAGCCCATGGACCGCGCCTTCATCGCCCTGCTGTTCCTCACCGCCACCAGCGGCCTGGCGCTGTGGGCCGTGCGCGGCACTGCAGGCCTGCCGCTGCTGCTGTGCCTGCACCTGGGCGCGGTGATGGCGCTGTTCGCCACCATGCCCTACGGCAAGTTTGCGCACGGCATCTTCCGCACCGCCTCGCTGCTGCGCCATGCGGTGGAGAAGCGCCAGCCCAACCCCATCGGCCTGGGCGCCGACTGATCCCCAGCCCCCCAACAACCCACGATGAAGGAGACCCCCATGAACCCCAAAAGAACCCTGCTGCGTTGCGCCTTGGCGCTGGCCACCCTGCCTCTCGCCTTGGGCGCTGCGGCGCAAGACTTTCCGCCCAAGAAGCCCGTCACGCTGGTCGTGGGCTTTGCCGCAGGCGGCGCGGCCGATGCGGCGGCACGGCTCATCGCCAAGAAGCTGGGCGAGAACATCGGCCAGTCGGTGGTGGTGGACAACAAGGGTGGCGCAGGCGGCAACATCGCGCACCAGTTTGTGGCCAATGCGCCCGCCGATGGCTCGGTGCTGCTGCTCGGGTCGGTGGGACCGCTCACCATTGCGCCCCACCTGATGAAGGTGACCTACGACCCCTTCAAGGACCTGGCCGCCGTGTCGGGCGGGGTGAACTTTCCGAACGTACTGGTGGTGCACAAGGGCGCGGGCGTGAAGACGCTGGCCGAGTTTGTGCAGCTGTCCAAGAAGAAGCCTGGCAGCGTGGACTTTGCCTCCACCGGCGCGGGCTCGGCATCACACCTGGCGGGTGAACTGTTCAACCAGCGCGCCGGCATCGACATGACCCATGTGCCCTACAAGGGCGGCGCCCCGGCGCTGCAGGACCTGCTGGGCGAGCGCGTGACCTCGTACTTTGCCGCGCCCCCCACTGCGCTGCCGCATGTGGAGACGGGCAAGCTCATACCGCTGGCCACCACCGGCCTCACGCGCCCGGCCTACCTGCCCAACATCCCTACCGTGGCGGAGTCGGGCTATCCGGGCTTTGAGGCGCTCAACTGGTACGCCTTTGTGGCGCCGGGCAAAACGCCCGCGCCGCTGCTGGACCGCTGGAACCAGGAGATCGTGAAGGTGCTGAACGACCCGGGCGTGAAAGAGGCGCTGAATAAGCACGGCCTCACGCCGCAGCCCACCACACGCGCCGAGCTGACGGCCTTCATGAAAAAGGAATCGACCCAGTGGGCCACCATCATCAAGGAACGCAAGCTGACGGCGGACTAGCAAGGGCCGGCACCGCGCGATGCCTCCACAGCACCATCCGCCTGCACCAACCCATCGTCCAGCAGCTGCGCGAGCCAGCCGCCGAGCACGGTGGGGTCGCCCTGCCACAGGCCGCTGCCCAGCAGCGCCGCGCAGGCGTCGTGCACCGAGGCACCGGCGTGCAGCGCTTGCACCCAGGCGGCCTCGACCGCGTCGAGCGTGCGAAAGTGCGGCTGGTGCCCTTTGCGCCAGACCAGCAGCGTGGCTGGTGCGGACAGAGCCACGGCCTCGGGCACGTCGTCATCCGTGTGGATGGCGTTCCACACGCCCACGACGTTCGTCGTGATCGTTCGCAGCAAGGCGCTGGGGTGCAGCACACCGGGGCGGGTGGTCCAGGTGTCCGATGCCTGAGCTGCCGCAGTCTCCAGGGTCGGCACATCGGCACTGTCAAAGCGGGTGCGCAAATCCCAGTCGAGCTGGGCCAGTTCATGCAGCTCGGGGTTGTCGGGGTATTGCACTCGCAGCGCTTCCACCAGTCCTTCACCGTAGCGATTCAGGCTGCGTGTCTGCGGCGGATGGGCCACCGCAAAAGCGTGGGCATGCACATCGAAACTGTCTGACCCCATGTAGAGAAACGTCTTGGCGTAAGTGTCCGCCAGCACCTCGGCCAGCCGTGCGCGGTAGGCATGGTGGTAGATGGGCAGGCGGCCGGTGACAAGGTCATCGGGTGTGGCTTGCGGCAGCGCGCCGGCCAGCACCTGGTCGGCGAAGTGGCGCTGTACCGCAGCCAGTGGCAGCGGGTCCACTGCGGGGGCTAAAGGCATGACTGCAGCAGTTGCGGGTTCGGGCGAGGCCAAGGTCTCTGCCGCTATGCGCCGCGCCGTCGCCAACTCATCGAGCAGGTCGGCCAGCGGCGGAATGTGGTCGTCGCGCTCGATCATCGCGGCCACGGCGCCAAAGCGCTGGCAGGCCTGGGCGTAAAGATCCCACACCGGTTGCGCTACCGGGTGGTCGTGCGTGTCGATGATGTGGTCGCCGTTGTCGCTGTGCCCAGCCAGATGAATCTGCTGCACGCGATGCGCGGGCAGTGCCTGCAGGTACATCAGCGGGTCAAAGCCATGGTTCACGCTGCTCACGTAGATGTTGTTCACATCGACCAGCAGCAGGCAGTCGGCCTCCTCAGCAATGTGGGCCAGAAACTGCCACTCGCTCGCGCTGTCTTGCCGGTAGCGGACGTAGCTCGACACATTCTCCAGCACCAGCCTGCGGCCCAGCACGTCTTGCGCATGGCGGATCTGCGCGATCACGTGGCGTGCAGACTCGTCGGTGTAAGGCAGCGGGTACAGGTCGTGCAACTGCTCGGGGCCAGGGCCCGTCCAGCACAGGTGGTCGGACACCCACAACGGTTCGATGCGGTCGGCCAGCGCCTTCACACGCTGCAGATACGGCACGTCCACGCCCTGCGACGCACCGATGGACATCGCAACGCCATGCATGGCCACGGGGTAGTCGCGCCGGATGACATCGAGCACCGCCAGCGGCTTGCCGCCATCGATGAGGTAGTTGTCGGTGATGATTTCCAGCCAGTCGAGCGGCTGCTTGCGCGCGAGGAAATCGGCGTAGTGCTGCGTGCGCAGCCCCAGGCCAAAGCCGGTGCCGCGCGTAGCTATGAGGTCATGTGCCATGGCGAAATCAAGGTATCAAAGTGCGGGCACTGGGCATGATCGCCGAGACTGGCACGCCCTGATGCCAGCACCGCCGCGCAAGGGCCGCCCCGCCGCGCTGGCGGTGTCCCCCTGGGGGGATGGCGCGCAGCGCCTCAGGGGGGCTTGTTGCCTTATCCCTTGATATCGCCGATGGTGCCCTTCTCCATCAGGCACTGAGCCGCTGTCTTGGCCTTGAAGCCATGGCCCTTGCAAGCGTTCTGGCCTTTGCAGCTGTGCTCGGCCGTGGAGCAGTCGCTGTTGCCCTTGCAGTCGTGCACGTTGTAGCAGTGCACGGTGTCGTTGGCGCCAATGGCCGCGCCCTTGGAGCCCTTGGGCGCATCTGCTGCGAAGCTGGTGGATGCCAGTGCCAGCAGGGCGGCAGACAGGGCAAAGGAAGCGGTGGACTTGGCTTGGGTAGACAGCATGGTGAGTAACTCCGTAAACGTTGAGGGATGAATGAAGCGGGTAGATCACGCTGCACAACTGAGCGCTCTCTGCCTGGTAATTCGTCCCCCGCGCACTACGGGTTACAGGCCGTCCAAAAATTTTTCGCGTTGTCGCCTGGCGCTATTGCACTGAGGGTTCCGTCACCGAAATATCGGTGTGCACCAGCGTCAGCGGAAAACGCTGGCCCGCCAGGTAGTCCTCCAGGCAGCGCAGCAGCAGCGGGCTGCGATGGCGCTCGGGACAGGCGCGTATCTCATCGGGCGTGAGCCACACCGTGCGCACGATTCCCGTGTCCAGCGCCCGCCAGCCATGGTGCGTGCCCAGCGTGCCCGCAAATGCAAAGCGCATGTAGGTGATGTCATCACCCGTGCGCGTCTTGGTAAAGCGGTTGAGGTACACACCGATCAGCGCTGTGGGCTCGAAGTCGTGCGCGGTTTCTTCCAGCACCTCTCGCGCGCAGGCCTGAATGGGCGATTCGCCCGGGTCCAGGTGGCCTGCAGGGTTGTTGAGCTTGAGGCCGTCCGTGGTTTCTTCCTCGACCAGCAGAAAGCGGCCATCGCGCTCGATGAGCGCGGCCACGGTGACGTTGGGTTTCCAGCGGTGGGGCATGGCGGGCATTATGACGAGGGCGGGTGACAGTGGGCCTACAAGGTCTACAGCGCTCGCGCCATGTACACGGCGCCTTCGCCGTAGCTGGCCAGGCGGGCCTGCTGGGTGGCATCCTGCAAGGGGTGCAGCGCGTAGCCCTGCCGCTGCCAGTAGGCCTGCGAGCCCTGCACCGAGACCAGCGCACTGTGCCGCAGCCCTTCTGCACGGGCCTGCGCCCACAGAGGCTGCAGCAGCGCGTGGGCCAGGCCTTGCCCCGCATGGGCAGGCAACACGGCCATGTCGTGCAGGTACAGCGTGTCGGGCTGGGCGGCGGCTTCAAAGTCGCCATGCAGCGGGGTGACCTTGCCACGCACACTGCGATAGGCCGCAAGGTAGGCGCACACCGCGCCGCCTTGCTCCAGCACCAGCGAGCAATTGGCGGGGCTGGCGAGGCGGCGGGCAAAGACCTCGCCACTTTCCACAAACCCCTCGCCATAACAGGCCAGCTGCACGGCCAGCAGGTCGGACAGGTCGCTCAGCGCCAGCGGGCGCACCACCACGGACATGAGTGAGCTTGGTTCGATCAGTGCGGCAGCACGGGCGCCTGCACAAAGTCGTCGAGCGACAGGCCCTTTTCTTTCAGCAGCGCCTCCAGCACGGGCTGCAGGCGGCCCAGGCTCTCCTGCACGGCCTCGCGCACGGTGTCCACCACCACCTGGGTGCTGCGCTCGATCTCGATGTTCAGGCGGTCGCCCACCTGCTTGTTCTCGAACACGGTGGCGCGGCGGGTCTCGGGGATCATCCAGATCTCGAACCAGCCCTCTTGCCGGTTCACCTCGGCCACCGTGAGGCTGGCGCCGTGGATGGCGATGTAGCCCTTGGCAAAGATGTAGCGGCGAAACGCCTCGGGCACGGCCACGCGCCACACCAGGTTGTTGTCAAACTCGCGCCGCTCGATGAGCGTGCCGGTGAAGTCCACATGGCCCGACAGCGGGTGGCCGCCGATCTCGGCACCGTCCTTGGCCGCGCGCTCCACGTTCACGCGGTCGCCCTGGCCGTAGCTGCCCAGCGTGGTGATGTTCAGGCTCTGCAGCATCACGTCAAAGTTGGCCTGCGTGGGCGACAGGATCTCGGTGACCGTGAGGCACACGCCATCGGTGGCCACGCTGGCGCCAATGGCCAGGTCCTGGCAGAAGCCCTCGGGGAAATCGAGCGTGAACGTGCGCAGCCCTGCGCGGTCGTGGATGGCGGCAATGCCTGCCGTTGCTTGGACGATGCCTGTGAACATGATGGCGCGGCTTCCGGGTACGTTGGAACGGGAACCGGGAATTTTGCCACCCGGCCCCCACCGCGCGCTGGCGCCGGGTTACTTGGCTTGCAGTAGCCCGCCCACCTCCAGCAGCACCAGCTCGTTGTCATCCGCCTTGTTGGGGTCGCGGCTGCTGCTGAAGGGCAGGTTGTTGTCGTTGCCCACCACGATGTGCGTGCTGTCCACGATGTCCACGTTCTCGATGGTGAAGAACGGGAAGGTGAGCACGCCGCTGTTCAGCGGCTTGCGCGCCAGGCGCTGAGGGTCCTGGATGTTCATGAGATCGATGTAGCCCACCTTGCGGATCTCGCCACCCACGTTGGCGTCGCTCATCTCCACCTTGTAGACGCGCTTGAACTTGGCGAGGTCGTGGAAGCAGTCCGTGCGCTTGGTGCCTTCGGGGCAGGCCTTGTCGGCCGTGCCTTCGCCGTTGTCGCGCTCGATGATCAAACCGGTGGTGCCGTCGATCATGTTGAAGTCGCCAATCGCGTGGTGGTTGGCCTCCAGCACGTACTTCCAGTGGCGACCCGTCCACTGCTCGGTCTTCACGTCAAATTCGAGCACACGCAGGTACTGCTTGCCGCCCACGTTTTCGTACGCCTTGGCGCCGTCGTTCCACAGCGCGCCTTCGAGCAGTGCATAGAGCTTGCTGCCGTCCTTGCTGGAGGCCATGCCTTCGTAGCCCTTGGAGCGCTTGACTTCAAACGGCGTGGGCTTGGCGTCGGGGGCACCGGGCATCAGCACACCGGGCGCATCGGGCGAGCGCACGACCTTGCCGTCCACCTGCGTCTCGAACACGGCCAGCACCTTGCCGTTCAGGTCGGCCTTGATGAGGAAGGGGCCAAACTCTTCGCCGATCCACAGTGCGCCACCGGCGAACTGGAAGCTCTCGGGGTCGAAGTCAGCGCCCGTCAGGTAGCGCTTGTCGGTGCCTTCGTGGGTGATCCGAAACGGCACCTTCTTGTCGGGGTCGTGCAGGAAGACTGTCTTGAGGCGGTTGAACTGGCCGCTCTTGAAGTCCACGGTGTAGTGGCTCAGGTGCAGCATGAAGTCGGGCGAGTTGGCCTTGGAGCCCGCGCCGTTGTCGGTCAGGATCCAGAACGAGCCGTCGGCCATGCGCTTGATGCCCGAGTGGCCCTGGAGGGGCTGGCCCTGGAAGGGCAGCGACACGCCTGTGTCGCGGCCACCCGACTGGCCCATCACGCTGCCCACGGCGTCCACACGGCGGGGGGTGGTGAACTTGCCCGCCACCTGCAGGTCTTGCGGCGCGTCCTTGGGCGCGGCAACCACGGTGAGGGCGGGCAGCACGGCGTGGCCGGCCAGGGTGGCGGGGTAGGCCTGCTGGGCGATGGCGGGGGTGGCGGCAGCGCACAGCAGCGCTGCGCAGGCGGCAATTTGGGACAGTCGGGACATGGTGGTCAAGGGGAAGAGAGCCAAAACCGTGAACGATGCCGCCGCCCTGTGACACCGCCATGAAAAGCGGTTCTCCAACGCCCCCCACCAGGCAACGCCGAATCGGGCACATGCACGGACCTTTTGCGGCTGGCCAGGATCACACCAGCCTCACTCCACCCGCACGGCCTGCGCACCTGCCATGGAAACCCTCTCTGCACTGCAATCCCTCGGCCTGGAGCTGCCCAGCCCGGCCTACATAGTGGGCGCCATCCTGTTTGGCCTGATCGGCATGGCGGCGTACTGGCACGGCAAGCGTGCGCAGCAGCCGCGCACCCGCTGGTGGGGCGTGGCGTTGATGTTCTATCCCTACGTGGTCTCGGCCACCTGGCTGCTGTACGCCGTGGGCGTCGCGCTGTGCCTGGGGATGTGGTGGGACGGGCAGCGCGGCTAGGGATCCTCCGCACCAAGGAATCAACCGGCGGCGGCCACCAACCCTGCGCCGTGCCCGCGCGTGAAGGCTTCTTCAAACACCGAATACCCCGACCAGTCGGCATGCGCAAACGCCAGCCGTGCGGTGGTGGGCGTGGGCAGCCAGGCGGCACGCTCACCATTTGATAGCACCTTGGGCATGAAAGACCTGCGCTCCAGGCCGATTTGACTCAAAAACTGCTGCAAACCCGGTGTGGGGATGGACATGGCGTGCCCATAGCGGGTGATGTCCACGCGCGTGGCGCGCTGGCGCAGGTCGGGGTGGGGCACGGCGAGAGCGGCCAGGGCGGCTTCGGCCCAGTGCTGCCAGGGCTGGGTGGCCAGTTGCTGGCGGCCGTCCGCCCGGTCGCCCAGCGCCTGGTAGTAGGTGAGCACGGTGGGGCCGGC
The DNA here is from genome assembly GCF_052045435.1 of Acidovorax sp. 22279. Lineage (NCBI taxonomy): Bacteria > Pseudomonadati > Pseudomonadota > Betaproteobacteria > Burkholderiales > Comamonadaceae > Acidovorax > Acidovorax sp. 22279. The sequence continues at coordinate 101,549 of NZ_JBQEOV010000017.1, read as the reverse complement.
CAGCGTGGCACGGGTGTCCAGGCGCTGGTGGCCGGCGTTCACATAGCCCAGGCCCCCCGCCGTGGGGTCGGCATACAGGACGTTGTCCCAGGCCGGCGCGGCGCCGGGGCGGTCGGTGAGCGGACTTTGGATGTGGATGTTGGCCACCAGCCAGGGCGCCCACGACAGACGCTGGGCCGCCCCGGTGAGGAAGGCGGGCGGGTTCTGCACCACGCGCGCCGCCATGAAGACGGGCAGCGCCACGATGCAGCGTGGCGCCTGCCAGCGCTCCACGCTATCGGTGGCGTGGTTGAACGCATCCACCTCCACGCCGTGGCGGCCTTCGGTGATGCGCAGCACGCTGGTGCCGGCGCGCAGCTGGCCGCCGCCGTGGGACGTGTTGGCCAGCGGCTCGGCCAGGCGCCGGGTGATCCAGCCATTGCCCTCGGGCCAGGTCAAAACGCTTTCGCGGGCTTCGTCCACGGCCTCGCCGGGCGCATGAAAGCCATGGCGGCTGGCAAAGTAGTGGATGCCCGCCCAGGCCGAGACGCGGTCGGCCCCGGCGCCGTAGTCGTCGCGGCAGCAGTAGTCCAGGTACCAGCGCAGGTGGGCATCGTCCAGCCCTTCCTGCGCCAGCCAGGCGGCAAACGTCATCGCGTCCAGCGCCTGCTGGCTGGGCGCCAGTGGGCGCTTGGCGGCCCACAGCTTGAGTGCGGGCATGGCAAACCGGGCGGCGCGGGCCTGCGCGTCCACGGCCTGGGCAAAGCGGCGGTACTGCGCCAGCGTGGCCTCGCCCACGCCCTGCACGGGCAGCAGGCCGTCCTGCCACTCGCCATCGAAGTACAGGCGCTCCTGCGGGCTGTGGCACAGGTGGCGTTCGTCGTACTGCCAGCGCCCGGCCACGCGCTGGCGCAGGCCCAGCTCCTCCAGCAGGTCCTGCACCTCGCGCGCGTCGTCGCCCGGCACAGGCAGGTAGTGCGCGCCCTGCGGGCAGGTGATGCCGTTGACGGCGGTGCCCCGGCTGTTGCCGCCTGCGGTGTCTTCCAGCTCCAGCAGCGCAAAGTCCTGCACGCCCGCCAGGCGCAGCGCGCGCGCGGCGGCCAGCCCCGCCACGCCACCACCGGCAATGATGACCTGCGCACGGCGCACCACGGCAGGCTCGGGCCAGGTGCCGCGCGCCAGCCACTCACGCAGCTGGTGGCCGCGCGCCATGTCGATGCCGGTAAAGCTGCCTTCCAGCGGCGGCACGGCGTGGTCGCACCCGCCCAGCGCAGCCGTGGCCAGGGCGGCGGCGCCCGCCACGAACTGGCGGCGCTGCAGGGTCCAGGGGGTCATGCGGTCACGCCTCAATCGGCCCAGCGGGCGCGAATCTCAAGCAGCTGCGGCACCAGCGGGGCGAACAGCGCCACCAAAGCGGGGTCGAAGTGTTTGCCGGCCTGCGCTGCAATGTGGTCGAGCGCATCCTGCACGGGCCAGGGTTCCTTGTAGGGGCGGCGGGTGGTGAGCGCATCGAACACATCGGCCACCGCCACGATGCGCGCCGACACCGGGATGGCCTCGCCCGCCAGGCCGCGCGGGTAGCCGCTGCCGTCCCACTTTTCGTGGTGGGCCAGCGCAATCTCACGGGCCAGCTGCAGCACGCCGGACGGGTGCTCGCCAATGATCTCGGCGCCGATCTCGGGGTGGCGGCGCATGGTGTCCCACTCATCGGCGTTCAGCGGGCCGGGCTTGCGCAGCACGGCGTCGGGGATGCCGATCTTCCCCACGTCGTGCATGGGCGCGGCGTTGAGCAGGTCTTCGGCCCAGGCCTGGCTGTGGCCGGCAGCCAGGGCCAGCAGCTGGGCAAAGTGGCTCATGCGGATCACATGCATGCCGGTTTCGTTGTCCTTGTACTCGGCCGCGCGGCCCAGGCGCTGCACGATCTGCAGGCGGGTTTCGCGCAGCTCGTCCATGCGCACCAGCGACAGGTGGGTGCGCACGCGCGCGCGCACCACGGGCGGGCTGACGGGCTTGGTGATGTAGTCCACCGCGCCCGCGTCAAACCCGGCAGTTTCGTCCTGGCTGTCGGTGAGGGCGGTGATGAAGATCACCGGGATGGAGGCGGTGGCGGCATCGGCCTTGAGCGCGCGGCACACGGCATAGCCGTCCAGGTTCGGCATCATGATGTCGAGCAGCACCAGATCGGGCCGCTGCTCGCGCGCCACCTGCAGCGCACGTTCACCATCGGTGGCAAACAGCAGGCGGTAGTCGGACTGCAGGACGTGGCGCAGCACCTGCAGGTTGGTGGGCTCGTCGTCCACCAGCAACAGGCGGGGCCGCTGGTCAGGGGCCGGTGTCATGCGGGGTTCTCCAGGGGTTCGTCCAGCCAGTGCGTGCGCAGCTGCTGCAACTGCACCCCGGCCTGGTCAAAGTCAAAGCGGTCGATGGCCTCTTGCAGGCGCTCGGTGGCGTCTGCAGGCAGCAGCTGCACCAGCAGGTCCAGCGGCGGCTGGGCCAGCTCGGACTGTGCCAGGGCCTGCTGCAGCGCCTGCGCGGCGTCCCGGGCCTGCTGGCGTTGGTCGGCGGTCAGCGGTGCGTGCTGGCCCACGCCGGGGGCGGGCGCTGCGGCGGCCTCGGCCTCGTGGGCCAGGGCCTGCTCCACGGCCTGCAACGCGGCGGGCAGGGCGGCCACCAGCGGCTGCAGAGCCGTGCGGTCCAGGCTGTGGGCGGCTTCCTCGATGCGCTGCGCCAGCGTTTGCAGCGGGCCCAGCGCCAGGTTGCCTGCCGCACCACGCAGGCGGTGGGCCAGCGCACGGGCAGCGTCCATGTCGGGCTGCGCCACCAGGGCCTGCAAGGTGGCGGGGGTGGCGGCATGGTCGGTCAGCAGGCGCGCCACGGCATCGCGCAGCAGCGCACGCTGGCCCCAGAGGCGGGTGCCACGCTCCCAGTCCACCGCGGCGATGGTGGCGTGGGGGACCGGTGGCAAGTCGGTGGCGCGCGTCAAGGTCTGCAGGCTGCTCCACCCCGATGTGGCGGTGTCGGGCTGCAGATGCAGCACGCGGGCGATCTCGCGGAACAGGCGGGCGGGCTCCAGCGGCTTGCTGGCAAAACCGTCCATGCCCGCAGCGCGTGCGTTGCGCCGGTCCTGCTCCAGCACGCTGGCCGACAGGGCGATCACCGGCACCGGCTTGCGCCGTTGCGCCTGCTCGAACGCGCGGATGCGGCGCGTGGCCTCCAGGCCGTCCATGCCGGGCATCTGCAGATCCATCAGCACCACGTCAAAGCGCCCGGCCTCGTAGGCGGCGACAGCGCTTTCGCCATCCCGCGCCACGGTCACCTGGTGGCGCCCCCGGTCCAGGTGGATCTGCAGCAGCTCGATGTTGGCCGGCACATCGTCCACCACCAGCATGCGCAGCGGCGGCAACTGCACCGCATGGCTCACGGTGGCCACTGCCGCCGTCGCCTGGCCCACCGGCAAAGGTACACACACGGTAAACGTGGTGCCCACACCCAGGGTGCTGCGCACGCTGATGCTGCCACCCATCAGCTCCACCAGCTGGCGCGAGATGGTGGTGCCCAGGCCGGTGCCGCCGAACTGCCGGGTGGTGGATGCGTCGGCCTGCGCAAAGGGGTCGAAGATGCGCTCCAGGTGCTGCGCCGCGATGCCGATGCCCGTGTCCTCCACCTCCATCACCAGCGTGCCGTCGTGGTAGTCCAGCCGCAGCAGCACATGGCCGCGCTCGGTGAACTTGAGCGCGTTGCCCAGCAGGTTGAGCAGCACCTGCTGCAGGCGCAGCGCATCGCCCCGCAGGTAGGGCGGCACCCGGTCGTCCGTCAGGCACTGCAGCGCGAGCCCCTTCTTGCCCGCATGGATGCGCAGCGAGGCAAGGATCTGGTCGCACACCTCTTGCAGCGAGAAGTCCGCAATCTCCAGTTCCACCGCGCCTTTTTCCAGCTTGGCAGTGTCCAGGATGTCATTGAGCAGGCGCAGCATGGAGCGCGCCGCATGCTGCACCGTGCCCAGGTGGCGGCGCTGCTGCGGGTCCATGGGGGTGTCGAGCAGGGCCTCGGTGAAGCCGATGATGGCGTTCATGGGCGTGCGGATCTCGTGGCTCATGTTGGCCAGGAAGGTGCTGCGCGCGGCTGCAGCCTGCTCGGCACGCTCCTTGGCGGCGCGCAGCTCTTGCTCCATGGCACGGCGCTGGGTGAGGTCGGTCGCAAACTTGACGACCTTGAACGGCTGGCCTTGCGCGTCGAAGATGGGGTTGTAGGTGGCCTGGATCCAGATGCGCCGCCCGTCCTTGCCCAGTCGCTGATATTCACCGCCATCAAGCTGGCCAGCTCGCAGTTGCTCCCAGAACTGCACGTACGCCTCGGTCTGCGCGTAGGCGGGCTCGCAGAACATGCGGTGGTGCTGGCCCACGATCTCTTCCAGCCGGTAGCCCATGAGTTCTCGAAAGTTGGCGTTGGCGTTGAGCACATGGCCCTGCATGTCGAACTCCACCACCGAGAGCGCACGGTTGATGGCACGCACCGTGCTCTCGAACTCGGCGTTGCGCTCGCGAAAGACGGTCATGTCCATGATGACGCCGTCGATCCACAGCACCTGGCCGTCATCGCCGACCACGGGGCGGCCGCTTTCCGACACCCAGCGCAGGCGCCCATCACGGTCCCGCAGGCCAAACTCCACGTGGTAGGGTCGGTGCTCCTGGATGGCCACGGAGACTTCCGCCCACAGGCGGTCCACCTCTTCGGGCAGCGTGAGCTGGGTAAAGTTGATACGGCCTTCCAGAAAATCCTGCGGCAACCAGCCCGTGAGTGCGGTCACCGCATCGCTGACGAACAGCATGGTCCAGTCGGCATCGTGGCGGCAGCGGAAAGTGACGCCCGGAATGTTGGCCATGAGCGAGCGCAGGCGCTGCTCGCTGGCCTGCAGCTCCTGCTCCATGGCGCGACGCTGGGTCAGGTCGCTGATGAAGCCCACGAACACCGGCGCGCCATCCAGCGGCACACGGCCTATGGCAATGCGGATGGGCACGGTGCTGCCGTCGGGCCGCAGGGCCAGCACCTCGCGGCTGTTGGCGCCGACCACGCCACCGCCCTGGCCTTGCAGGTAGCGCTGCAGGTAGGTGTCGTGGCGCGAGCGGTCGGGCTCGGGCATGAGCATGGACACGTTCTGGCCCACCACTTCGTCGTGACGCCAGCCCAGGATGCGCTCGGCCGCTGCGTTGAAGGACTGCACGCGGCCCTGCGCATCGATCATCACCATGCCGTCCACGGCCGTGTCGGCAATGGCGCGCAAGCGGGACTCGCTCTGGCGCATCTGCAGGAACATCTGCCGGTAACGCAAGCCAGCGTTGATGGCGATCACCAGCAGCCCGATACCCGACGCCACTGCAGCAACGGCCAGTGCCAGGGGCGCGCCATCGGCCGCGGTCAGCAGTTCCAGCTCGTTGGGGGCGTCAATGAAACGCAAGGCCGCCATGCCGGTGTAGTGCATGCCCGCAATCGCCAGCCCCATGACCACACCGGCCACCGCATTGAGCCACCGGGCGCGCCAACGCACCACGCGCTCCAGCCCAAACCGCACCCACAGGGCCACGATGGCCAGCAATACGGCCACCAGCACCGAGGCGGCAAACCCCCAGGGGTCGTAGCGCATGACCGGCGCCCACTGCGACGCCGCCATGCCGATGTAGTGCATGGCGCCAATGCCGGCGCCCACCAGCACCCCGCCCACCACCAGGGCGGTGCGGCTGATCTCGCGGCGCATCAGCAAGCCCAGCGCCACCCACGACGCGCCCACGCTGGGCAGCAGGGACAGCACGGTGGTCCACGCATCAAACTGGCCCCGCGCGCACACCGTGAAGGCCAGCATGCCGATGAAGTGCATGGACCAGATGCCGCCGCCCAGCGCCATCGCCCCGGACCCCCGCGCCATCTGGCGCATGAACCGGGTGTCGGCGCGCCGGGCCAGGCCCGCCATCTGCAGCGCCAGCACGGAGGCCAGCACCGCCATGCCCACCGACAGCGTCACCAGCCAGGGATCGTGCTGCGCCCAAAGCAGCGGATAGGGCTGTGCGTCAGAAAGGAAAAAAAGGTCCAGCATCGGGGGCGCCCACGGCGATCAGGTCTTGACAGCTTTGTAGCCGATTGTGCTGCCCATGCCAGCGGGCAGAACCCCTGCAAATTGCTCGGCGAATGGCTGTTGGAGCCCAGTCCACCGGCGACTCAATGCGCCACCACCTTGCCCCATTCGCGCTCGTAGCTGTGCACCAGCGCCTGGTTGGACAGGCGGTTCACGTCGGCCGGCACCCGCTCCATGTCAAGTGGAAAGTCGAACAGCAGCGGCAGCGACGGGGCGCTCAGGAACCGGAGCCCGGGGGGCAGGGCGTCGGGCAGGCGCCACGGCCTGCGGCTGGCGATGACGTAGCCCCATTCGCCAAAGCTGGGCACATGGGCGTGGTAGGGCGCTGTCGAGAGGCCCACGGATTCGATGGTCTGCACCACCGTCCAGAAGCTCTGGCGCGCCACCAGCGGCGAGGTGGTCTGCACCACGGCGTAGCCACTGGCCGCCAGCCGCTTGTCCAGCAACGCATAAAAGCTGTTGGTGTAAAGCTTGCCGATGGAGAAGTTGGTGGGATCGGGGAAGTCCACCACGATCACGTCAAAAAGGTCCGTCCCCTGCTGCAGCCACCCGAAGGCATCGGTGTTGACGATGGTCACCTTGGGGTTTTGCAGCGCGTGGCCGTTGAGCTTTGCCAGCGTGGGGTTCTCGCTGAAGATGCGCGTCATGGCCGGGTCCAGTTCGACCAGGGTGACGGACTCGACCGAGGGGTACTTGAGGATCTCGCGCACCGCCATGCCATCGCCGCCGCCCAGCACCGCCACACGCTTGGGCGCCCCGTGGGCCGCCATGGCGGGGTGCACCAGGGCCTCGTGGTAGCGGTATTCGTCGGACTCGGAGAATTGCAGGTTGCCGTTGAGGTACAGCCGGTGGCCATAGCGGCCCTGCGTGACCACAATGCGCTGGTAGGGCGTGGCCGTGGTGAAGATGATGCGGTCCTGGTAGAACTTGTCTTCGGCAAAGCTCGTGATCTGCTCAGACCCCGCCAGTCCCGCCAGCAACAGGCCCACCACCATCAGGCAGGCGAACAAATGGGCTTGGAGGCGCCGCAGTTCATGCCGGAACAGCCACACCGCCCACAGCGCCACGGCGGCATTCATCAGCCCGAACAGCAGCCCGGTGCGGATGAGCCCCAGGTGCGGCACCAGCAGCAGCGGAAACGCCAGCGACACCGCCAGCGCGCCCAGGTAGTCGAACGTGAGCACCTGCGAGACCAGATCCTTGAGCACCACGTTGCGTTTGAGGATGCGCATGACCAGCGGAATCTCCAACCCCACCAGCGTGCCCACCATCAGCACCATGCCATACAGCAGAAACCGGAACGCGCCCGGTGCATACGCATTGGCGAGGAACAGCGTGGCGGGCAGCGCGCCGCCGATCAGCGCCACCAGCAGCTCGATGCGCAGGAAGTGCGCGGGCAGCTGCCGCTCAAAGTAGCGCGACAGCCACGAGCCCAGGCCCATGGCAAACAGGTAGGTGCCGATGATGGTGCTGAACTGCAGCACCGAGTCGCCCAGGACATAGGACGCCAGCGCCCCCGCCGCCAGCTCGTACAAAAGGCCGCAGGCAGCCACGACGAACACGCTGATGAGCAGCGCGATGTCGATGGGGCGTGGGCCGGGGGATCGGGGCAGCGCCGCGGGCGCTGGCTCGGTAGGGGACAAGGTGGGAGGCGACAAGGCGGCTGTCAGCGCACCCTGCGGGGTGCGCTGCTACGTTCATTCAGGCAATGGAGGCAAACAGGCGCGTCAATGAATGGCGGCCGCCACGATGATGCTGATGCCCAGGCACATCGCCGCCACCACCATGCCGAGGGCCTTGTTTTGCTTTTCCACAATTTCGCGCCACAGGTCGTAGGGCGTGATCTTGTCGATGATGATGAAGGCCGCCCAGAAGATGATGATGCCCATCAGGGCATACAGCAGCGTGCCGCCGATGGACAGGGGGTGAAGCCATTCGAATTTGGTCATGCTGTTCTCCGGTGAAATTCGGGTTGTTGCGAGGTTACTTGTGGCTGCCGCCCGACGAATATCCGCCGTACGAGCCCCCCGAACTGCGGTAGCTGGAGGACGAGGAACAGTTTTCGACCCGGGGATCGCAGCTGGAGCAACGGCTCAGCAAGATGAGCAGGATCAGGATCACCACGGCGATGATGATGATGGTGCCGCAGCCCAGGCCGGATTTGGCCACGAACGGGCCAGGGTCGTCGCGCTTCAGGACATCTTTCTTGTCGTCCAGCTTGAACGCCTTGGCCACCGTGTCGCTGGACAGCTTGTCCCCCGCAGACCAGGTGATCTCGTTCGGGCTCTGCTCCATCGACAGCAGGCCCTTGGCGCTCGCAAAGTCGCGGTTGGTGGTCTTCTGGCCGCGCGTGACCTGCCAGTAGAACTCGCCCAGCACGTAGGTCGTTTCGGCCTCGTAGGTGTACTTGAGGTCGTACTTGGTGCCCATGTACGTGGCGGAGCGGCCCGTGGCCGCCATCTGCGGCGCGCCGGTGGTGGGGCGCACCATGCTCCAGCCTTCTTCGGAATCGACCAGGAACGCGAAGCCACGCTTCTGGTTGTAGAGCAGGTATTCGCTCCAGCCAAAGTGCTCGTCATCGCCGGGCTCCACGCCCATGCGGTGCTGAAAGCCCACCACCTGCCAGTGCACGCCCTGCAGCTGCCCCTTGCTGCCCAGCGGGATCAGGGGCTGGACGGGCTCGTCCTGCTCCGCCGAGCGCAACTCTCCGCCCACACCACTGTCCAGGCTGATGATGCTGGCGCACGAGCCGCAGGTGATGCTCTTGGAGGTGGACAGCTGTACCTGCACCGGCGCACCGCAGTGCGGGCAGTTGAACTGGCGGCCTTTTTCGTCCTTGGCCGATTCGTCCTTCAGACCCTGCAGCTGCAGGTCTTCCAGGAGCACTGCCTTGCCACGCTCGACATTGGGCGGGGTGTGGCCGTAGTCGATGCTGACCACTTCGCCGTCGGCGCTGCGCAGCTCGACCATGCCAAAGGGCTGGCCCAGCGGCGGTAGTTTGGGCAGCTCGCCCTGGGCCGAGATCAGCTGTGCCTGGCCGGTGTAGGCCACGCTGTAGGGTTTGCCGTTGATGGCCGTGGTGGTGCCGATGCGAAAGCGCTCGGGCGCAGGCATCTCGCGGCCCGGGTCGATGGGCCGGGTGAAGACATAGGTACCGTTGTCTTCGCCCAGCGTGGCCAGCGTGCCGTCATTCAGAAAGGCCGCCCATTCGGTCCACACGCCCGCGTCGCCCTTGTATTGCAGGCGGCCGATGAGGGTGAAGGGAACGTCCTTGCCGTCGAGCTGGATGCGCCCGCTGGCCATGAGCTGCAGCGGGCTGTGGTCGTCGAACAGTTCGGCCATCTTGCCCAGGCGCGTGAGCACGTCGCCACTGCGCACGACGGTGCTCTGGCAGTAGCCGCAGACGGCATGGGTGGACTGCGCGCTCTTGAACTCCACCGGCGCGCCACAGCCGGGGCAGGGCGCGCGGTAATAGCGCTGGGTGGGGTCGGTGGCCATCGTGTGGAGTGTTCTGCCCGCGCCGCGCTAAACGGCTTTGAAGCCCTATTGGCCTCTAGCGCCTATCCCTCCAGCGCAAGCAGCTATTTTTATGATAGCAATCGATCCGATCGATCAGACGAGCTTCTTGAGCAGTTCGGCCTTCTTGGCGTCGAACTCTTCCTGCGTGAGGATGCCCTTGGACTTGAGCTCGCCCAGCTTCTCCAGCGTGGCCATCACGTCTTCAGGCTTGACGCCCACTGCAGCGGCCGCCGCTGCGGGCGCTGCCTGGGCAGCTGCGCCGCCGCCTTGCAGGCCCTGCTGCAGGTTCTGCGCGAGCACCTGGCCCAGCGCCACACCCGCGCCCAGACCCATGGCGTCCCCCGCCACTCCGCCACCGTTGCCCGCGCCCTCGGCAAATTTGGGTATGGCCTGCGCCGTCTGGTACTGCATGAATTTGGCCATGTCGTTGCCAACCATGCCCATGCCGATCTTCTGGTCGAGGATCTTCTGCAGCTCTTCGGGCAGCGAGACGTTCTGCACCGTGAGGGACTCAATCAAGATGCCCAGTTTGGCGAAGATGGGCGCCAGCTCCTTGGTCAGCGCATCGGCAAACATGACCTGGTTGGCCGCCAGGTCCAGGAACGGCAGGCCGCTACCGGCAATGGCGTTGCTGATGTTCTGCAACACCAGGCCACGCAGCTGGCCTTCCAGGTCGGCCACGGGGTAGGACTCGCGCGTGCCCGAGATTTCGGTGTGGAACAGCTTGGGGTCGGCGATACGGAAGGCGTAGTTACCGAACGCGCGCAGGCGCACGGCGCCAAAGTCCTTGTCGCGGATCGTGATGGGCTGGGGTGTGCCCCACTTCTGGTCGATCTGCTGGCGTGTGCTGAAGAAGTACACATCGCTCTTGAAGGGGGACTCAAAGAGCTTGTCCCAGTTCTTCAGGTACGTGAGCACCGGCAGCGTCTGCGTGGTGAGCTTGTAGGTGCCGGGGCCAAACACGTCGGCCACTTGGCCTTCGTTCACGAAGATGGCCATCTGCGACTCGCGCACCACCAGCGTGCCGCCGTTCTGGATTTCCATGTCGCGCATGGGGAAGCGCCAGGCCAGCGTGCCGTCCCCCTCTTCGGTCCACTGAATGATGTCAATGAACTGTTTCTTGATGAAGTCCATGAGGGCCATGTGTGCTCCCAAAGCAAAAGAGGGGGTTGAAAAGAGCGGCCATCATAGCAACGGGGGCTTTGGTGGCAGCGGCTTTTTTCAGTGGCGGAACGTGAACTAGTTCACGCGCAGAACCTGTCTGTTTGGGATAGGCGCTGTGGCGCTTCGCAAGGCGTCATTGGATAGCGGCTATCTGCGCCTTAGCGACGATCAATTGGCTTTCGCTATTGCGAATCACTACCATTCAACCATCCCTGCTGCACCGCTGCAGGCTCTGTTGAACCAAGGAGTCCGCCATGTCCCTCATCCGCCGCGTTGCCCGGCAGAACCAAACCATGCTGATGAAGACGGGCAGCTACTACCTCATCCACATCTGCGTGGCCGCCCTGGTGGCCTATGCCGTCACCGGCAACCTGTGGGCCTCGCTCACCCTGAGCCTGCTGGAGCCCACGGTGCAGGCGGTGGCCTTCTTCTTCCATGAAAAGGCGTGGGACCGGGCTGGCCGGCGCGCTGCACGCCAAAGCGCTACTGCATCGCCCCACAGCCATCCCGCCATCCAGGGCGCCTGAACAAACTCACGACAAGGAGCACCGCCATGTACGCCATTCCACTGCGCAGCCGCACCGCCACGGGCTTGGCCTTTCAACGCTGGCTGGTCCAGCGCCTGGCGGGGCTGGCCGATACCGACTGATAACGGGCAGTCCTCTCTGCCTGCGCCAGAAACGAACATGCCCCGACCAGCGGGGCATGGGGGTGGGAACACAAACAGGCGCGCAATGGGCAGCGCTCAGGCTTTCACATCCAGCAAGGAGCCCATCATTTCGTCCTGCGTCTTGATGGTCTGCAGATTCGCCTTGAACGCGTAAGTGGCCGACATCTGCTCCACCGCCTCTTGCTCCAGCGCCACGCCCTTGGCGTCCTGTTCGCGCTGCACGGTGGCTCGCACGCCGGCGCTTTCGGCCACTTCCTCTTGTGCAACCACCTCGCGGCGGTAGCCGGGGGTGTTCATGTTGGCCACGTTGTTGGCCGACGCGTCCAGCCGCAACTGGGCGGCCTGAAGGCCTGAACTGCCGATGGAGGAAATGCTGGCCATGGGCGCTGCTCCCGATGTCACACAATGTTGCAAAGAAGGTGAATTGTCCGCCGCGCCACGGCCGCTGGCAAGCCTCAGCCCCGCAATACCCCTGTCAGCGACCGGGCCGGTGCGCATCCTCCAGGCATTGCGCAAACGCCTGCGCCGCGCGGGCGGGGGCGGGGGAGCGGCGCATCAGGCTCACAAACTGGCAGTGGTAGTGGAACAGCGACGGGTTCACGGCCTGCATGCGGCCCTGGCGCTCGAAGGCCTCGGCATAGTGGTCGGGCAAGAACCCGAGAAAGCGGCCCGACAGGATCAGCGTGGCAATGGACTCCTGGTCAAAACCCGTGGCCGCGCGCTGCAGCCGGGCCTGGTGGCTCAACTCCATATTGGGCGAGTGGTAGCCCAGCCCCGCAAACTGGTATCCGCGCACGGCATGCCAGTCGGCCGGAGGCGATGACGCCCCAAACAGCGGGTGGCCCGCGCCGCAGTACAGCAGCATGGTCTCGCCAAACAGGTCGGCGTAGGCCAGGCTTTGCGAGCTGCGGTGCGCGGGGATGATGCCCACCTGGTAGCTGCCATCGATCACACCGCGCTCGATGGCGTTGATGGAGCCCACATGCAGTTGCAGTTGCACATCGGGGGCCTGGGCGGTGAAGGCGGCAATCGCCTCGCCAATGCGGGCGGCCGGGTTGCTGGCGGTTTTGTCGAACACCGCCACGGCCAGCTGCCCGCCCATGCGCGAGTGGATGTCGTCCACGCTGTCGCGAAAGCTGCGCACCGAGGCCAGCAGGCGCAGGGTTTCGTCATACACCCGCTGCCCCTCGGCCGTCAGCGCAAACCCCGCCCGTCCCCGGCGGCACAGCGTGAGGCCCAGGCGGGCTTCCAGGTCCTTGATGTGGCGGCTGACGGTGCTGGTGCCGATGTTCAGCTCCAGCTCGGCGGCCGACATGCCGCCGCACTCCACCACGCTCTTGAACACCTGCAGCAGGCGCAGGTCCATGTCGCTGAGCTGGCCCAGTACGGCGCGGTGTTTGCCCGGTACTGCGGGCACTGAAGCTTGGGGGGATGGAACCGGGTCTTTTACTTGCATAAATCGTCAAGTAAACATTGATATTGGATTATTTGAGAGATTAACAGGCGGCGCAACAATGCCCTACGTCAAGCCTCAGGCCGCTGGGGCCGTCCGCTTTTTGTCGCCGCCTTTGCACTGGAGAACCCCATGAGCTTCGTCAACATCGAAAAACCCGCCGCTGGTGCCGAAGGCCCCCGCATGGACGCCGAGTGGCTGGACGCGCACTGGATGCCCTATACGGCCAACCGCCAGTTCAAGGCCAACCCGCGCATGATCGTGGAGGCCAGCGGCGCCTATTTCACCGACAGCGAAGGCCGCAAGATTTTTGACGGCCTGTCGGGCCTGTGGTGCTCCGGGTTGGGCCACGGCCGCCGCGAGATCGCTGAAGCCATCGGCAAGCAGGCAATGAAGCTGGACTACGCACCCGCTTTCCAGTTTGGCCACCCGCTGTCGTTCGAGCTGGCCAACCGCGTGAAGGAACTGACGCCTGCTGGGCTGGACTATGTGTTCTTCACCGGTTCGGGCTCCGAGTCGGCCGACACGTCTCTGAAGATGGCCCGCGCCTACTGGCGCGCCAAGGGCCAGGGCACCAAGACGCGCCTCATCGGCCGCGAAAAGGGCTACCACGGCGTGAACTTTGGCGGCATCTCGGTGGGCGGCATCGTGGCCAACCGCAAGCTGTTTGGCCAAGGCGTGGAAGCCGACCACCTGCCCCACACCCAGCCACCCGCGGGCTCGTTCCACAAGGGCATGCCGCCCACGGGCAAGGAGCTGGCCGACCGTTTGCTCGAAGTGATTGCGCTGCACGATGCGAGCAACATCGCCGCCGTCATCGTTGAGCCCTTCTCGGGCTCGGCCGGTGTGGTGATCCCACCCGTGGGCTACCTGCAGCGCCTGCGCGAGATCTGCACCCAAAACAACATCTTGCTGATTTTTGACGAAGTGATCAGCGGTTTTGGCCGCAGCGGCGCCTGGACGGGTGCCGAAGCCTTCGGCGTGACGCCCGACATCCTGAACTTTGCGAAGCAGGTCACCAACGGCGCGCAGCCGCTGGGCGGCGTGGTGGCTACCAAGGAAATCTACGACACCTTCATGGCCGCGGGCGGCCCCGAGTACATGCTCGAATTCCCGCACGGCTACACCTACTCGGCCCACCCCGTGGCCTGCGCGGCGGGCATTGCGGCGCTCGACATCCTGCAAAACGAAGACATGATCGGCCGCGTGAAGGCGCTGGCCCCGTACTTTGAGCAGGCGGTGCACAGCCTCAAGGGCGCCAAACATGTGGCCGACATCCGCAACTTTGGCCTGGCCGCTGGCTTCACCATTGCGGCGCTGCCCGGCGAGCCTGCCCGCCGCCCTTACGAGATCGCCATGAACTGCTGGAAGAAGGGCTTTTACGTGCGCTACGGTGGCGACACCATCCAGCTGGCACCGCCCTTCATCAGCACCCAGGCCGAAATCGACCGCCTGATCAGCGCCCTGGGCGACGCCCTGCAAGAAACCGCCTGAGCTTCCTTCGCCAGCCAGCCCGCCCTTCCATGCGCATTTCCATCCTCACCTTCGATGCCTTCAACGACCTGGATTCGCTGGTGGCGTTTGGCATGCTCAATCGCATCGCCCTGCTGGGCGACAAGGACTGGCAGGTGCGCATTGCGAGTCCCGCGCCCCGCATCACGTCCATGAACGGGCTGACCATCGATGCGCACGAAGACCTGAGCCAGCTGGCTGAGGCCGACGCAGTGCTGGTGGGCAGCGGCATGAAGACGCGTGAGGTGGCCAACACCCCAGCGCTGATGGAACAGCTAAGGGTGCTGAACCCCGCCCGCCAGTTGCTGGCGGCGCAGTGCTCTGGCACCTTTTTGCTCAGCCGCCTGGGCCTGCTGAGCGGCACGCCCGCCTGCACGGACCTGACCAGCAAGCCGTGGGTGATGGAGTCGGGCGTGGACGTGGTGCCGCGCGCGTTTGCGGCCCACGGCAACGTGGCCACGGCGGGCGGGTGCCTGGCCTCGCAGTACCTGGTGGCGTGGCTGATCGCCCGCCTCAAGGGGCTGGACGCCGCGCGCGAAGTGCTGCACTACTTTGCCCCGGTGGGCGAGAAGCAGGAGTTCATCGACCGCGCCTTGGGGCATGTGCTGCCCGCGCTGGAGCCCCAGGCTGCTGCGGCTTGAATACTATAAATTTGATAGCTATCAGCGCATGTTTCACTAGCGCTTGTGGCGCTTTTTACTTGGAATCACCATGAACCACGACAAAAACGTCACCACTACCATCGGCCACCTGATCGACGGCCAGATCGTCGCCGACACCGCCCGTACGCAGCCCGTGTTTGACCCCGCCACCGGCCTGTCCACCACCAGCGTGGCCCTGGCAAGCCAGGCCACGGTCGAGGCGGCCATTGCCTCGGCCGAGGCCGCGTTTCCGGCCTGGCGCAACACGCCGCCGCTCAAGCGTGCGCGCGTGATGAGCAAGCTGAAAGTGCTGCTGGAAGAAAACGCCGACAAGATCGCCGCCCTGATCACCGCCGAACACGGCAAGGTGCTGGCCGACGCGCACGGCGAGCTGCAGCGCGGCATTGAAAACGTCGAATACGCGAGCTACGCGCCCGAACTGCTCAAGGGCGAGCACAGCCGCAACGTGGGCCCCAGCATCGACTCATGGTCCGAGTTCCAGGCGCTGGGCGTCACCGCTGGCATCACGCCCTTCAACTTCCCGGCCATGGTGCCGCTGTGGATGTGGCCCATGGCCGTGGCCTGCGGCAACACCTTTGTGCTCAAGCCATCGGAGCGCGATCCCTCCTCCACGCTGTTCATCGCCCAGCTCGCGTTGGAAGCGGGCCTGCCGCCCGGCGTGCTGAACGTCGTCAACGGCGACAAGCTGGCCGTGGACACGCTGCTGCAAGACCCGCGCGTGAAGGCCGTGAGCTTTGTGGGCTCCACCCCCATTGCCGAATACATCTACAGCGAAGGTTGCAAGCACGGCAAGCGCGTGCAGGCCCTGGGCGGCGCCAAGAACCACGCCGTGCTGATGCCCGACGCCGACGTAGGCAACGCCGTGAGCGCGCTGATGGGCGCGGCCTACGGCTCGTGTGGCGAGCGCTGCATGGCCATCCCTCTGCTGGTCGCCGTTGGCGACGAAGTGGGTGACGCCGTGATCGCGGGCCTGAAGACCGAGATCGCCAAGATGAAGGTCGGCCCCGGCACCGACAACAGCAACGACATGGGCCCGCTCGTCACCAAGCCCCACTTCGAGAAGGTGAAGGCCTATGTGGACAGCGGCGTGGCCGAAGGCGCCACGCTGGTGGTGGACGGCCGTGGCGTGAAGGTGGCGGCAGGCCACGAGAACGGCTATTTCCTGGGCGCCTGCCTGTTTGACAACGTCAAGCCCGGCATGAAGATCTACCAGGAAGAAATCTTCGGCCCCGTGCTGGGCGTGGTACGCGTGAAGACGCTGCAGGAAGCCATGCAGCTCATCAACGACCACGAATACGGCAACGGCACCTGCATCTTCACGCGCGACGGCGAGGCCGCCCGCTACTTCACCGACCACATCCAGGTCGGCATGGTGGGCGTGAACGTGCCCCTGCCCGTGCCGGTTGCCTACCACTCGTTCGGCGGCTGGAAGCGCAGCCTGTTCGGCGACCTGCACGCCTACGGTCCCGACGCCGTGCGCTTCTACACCAAGCGCAAGACCATCACGCAGCGCTGGCCCTCGGCGGGCGTGCGCGAGGGGGCGGTGTTCAGCTTCCCGAGCAGCCGCTGAAGCACCAGCGTCCACTTTTCGACGAAAAGGCCCCACACGGGGCCTTTTTTCGTTCTGTGCCGTGCCAGGGGGTTTGAAGGTGAGCCATGCAAATGCGCATGGCTGTCGTGGCATGCCGTCTTTTGGCGCAAGAAGAGCCCATGAAGCGACCCGTTTTCGGATGCCGAGGTCTTACCCCTCAAAAAGCAAAACACTTCATAGCTTTTGTGCATGGATACGGAGGTCTCAAAACCCTGCCCGCACGACACAATCAATGGGCAAACAGCCCCTCTGTAAGCAGATTCGCTTACTAGGGTTTTTACGCACATCCCCCTACAATCGCTGACCCTTACAAAGCTGACAGCCTGCTGCAGACCCGCTGGAGTACGGTTTTGGCCCCTCACCCCTGAGTTGGAGACACTGAATGCCCGAGAACACCACGGCCCAGAACAACAACGATTCCGACAAGCGTGCCCAGTTGCGCCGTGCCGCTCTCGAGTACCACGAGTTTCCCAAGCCCGGCAAGCTGGCGATTGCCGCGACCAAGCAGATGATCAACCAGCACGATCTCGCGCTGGCCTACTCGCCCGGCGTGGCCGCGCCCTGCGAAGAGATCGTCAAGGACCCGGCCAACGCCTTCCGCTACACCTCGCGCGGCAACCTGGTCGCCGTGATCAGCAACGGCACGGCCGTGCTGGGCCTGGGCGACATTGGTGCGCTGGCCTCCAAGCCAGTGATGGAAGGCAAGGCCGTCCTGTTCAAGAAGTTCGCGGGCGTGGACGTGTTCGACATCGAGATCGACGAGAAGGACCCCGCCAAGCTGGTGGAGGTGATTGCGGCACTGGAGCCGACCTTTGGCGCCGTGAACCTCGAAGACATCAAGGCTCCCGACTGCTTCTATGTGGAACGCGAGCTGCGCAAGCGCATGAAGATCCCGGTCTTCCACGACGACCAGCACGGTACGGCGATCACGGTGGCGGCTGCCGTCGTGAATGCGCTCAAGGTCGCCAACAAGAAGATCGAAGACGTGAAGCTGGTCACCAGCGGCGCGGGTGCGGCGGCCCTGGCCTGCCTGAACCTGCTGCTCAAGGTGGGCGTGCAGCGCAAGAACGTGTTCGTCACCGACCTGGCTGGTGTGGTGTATGAAGGCCGCGAAGAGCTGATGGACGACGACAAGCGCCAGTTCATGCAGAAGACCGACGCGCGCAAGCTGGCCGAGGTGATGGTGGGGGCGGACGTGTTCCTGGGCCTGTCGGCCGGCAACGTGCTCAAGCCCGAGACGGTGGCCACCATGGCCGAGCGCCCGGTGATCTTCGCGCTGGCCAACCCCAATCCCGAGATCACGCCCGAGCTGGCGCACAGCGTGCGCAACGACATCATCATGGCCACGGGCCGCTCGGACTATCCGAACCAGGTGAACAACGTCCTGTGCTTCCCGTACATCTTCCGTGGAGCACTGGACTGCGGTGCCACCACCATCACCGATGAGATGGAGATTGCCGCGGTGCACGCGATTGCCGAGCTGGCACAGGCCGAACAAAGCGAGGTGGTGGCCGCCGCCTACGTGGGCGAGAAGCTGACCTTCGGGCCCGAGTACCTGATTCCCAAGCCGTTCGACCCGCGCCTGATGATGAAAATCGCGCCCGCCGTGGCCCAGGCCGCCATGGACAGCGGCGTGGCACAGCGCCCCATCGCCGACATGGACGCGTACCGCGACCGGCTGCAGACCTTTGTGTATGCCTCGGGCACGACGATGAAGCCCATCTTCGACGCGGCCCGCAATGCCGCCAAGAAGCGGGTGGCCTATGCCGAGGGCGAAGAAGAACGCGTGCTGCGTGCTGCGCAGATCGTGGTGGACGAAAAGGTGGCGCGCCCCACACTGATCGGCCGCCCCGCCATCATCGCCCAGCGCATCGAAAAGTTTGGCCTGCGCCTGAAGGAAGGCGTGGACTACGACGTGGTCAACACCGACTTCGACCACCGCTACCGCGACTTCTGGCAGACCTACCACCGCATGACCGAGCGCAAGGGCATCACCCAGCAGGTTGCCAAGATCGAGATGCGCCGCCGCCTCACGCTCATCGGTTCGATGATGCTGCACAAGGGCGAAGTGGACGGCCTGATCTGCGGTACTTGGGGCACCACCGCCAACCACCTGATGTACATCGACCAGGTCATCGGCAAGCATGCAGGCGGCGCCGACAGCACCGAGCAGGATGTGCCGGTGTACGCCTGCATGAACGGACTGATGCTGCCAGGCCGCCAGGTGTTCCTGGTGGACACGCACGTCAACTACGACCCCACGCCACAGGAGCTGGCCGAGATCACCGCCCTGGCCGCCGAGGAAATGATGCGCTTTGGCATCAAGCCCAAGGCGGCGCTGCTGTCGCACTCCAACTTCGGCACCAGCAACAGCCCCAGCGCTGTGAAGATGCGCCGGACGCTGGAACTGCTGCGCCAGCAGGCCCCCTGGCTGGAAGTGGACGGTGAAATGCATGGCGACGTGGCGCTGGACGGCAAGGCCCGCTCGGCGCTCATGCCCAGCAGCGAGCTGACCGGCGACGCCAACTTGCTGGTGTTCCCCAACATCGACGCCGCCAACATTGCCTACAACCTGCTCAAGACCGCAGCAGGTGGCGGCATTGCCATCGGCCCCGTGCTGCTGGGCGCTGCCAAGCCGGTTCATATCCTGACACCCAGTGCCACCGTGCGTCGTATTGTGAACATGACAGCCCTCACCGTGGCCGATGCCAACGCCCTGCGGTAAGCCTTAAAAGAATAGCAAGCGCTAACTTAAAATCCCTGCAAAGCCCTTCAGCGTCTGCCCAATCTTTGTGCAGACGCTTGCTTTTTGGGGACCGTTGAGCGACACTAGCGGGTCGAAATTTCGGGTTAACCCGTAGTTTCTGAAAGGTTCGTTGATGCTGAAGGCTGTAGCCACCCGGGCGCGCAAGGCAGGGTTATTGTGTGTTTTGGGTGTTGCTTTCGTGCTGTCTCCGGTCGCGGGACATGCCCGGAAATCCCCGTCCACCGACGGGTCCATCACCCCCATCGCACTGGCCGAGTTGCCGCCCCAAGGGCGGACAACGTATGCGCTGATTCGTGAGGGCGGGCCCTTTCCGTACGACAAGGACGGATCGGTTTTTGGCAATCGCGAGCGGCTGTTGCCCGCCCAAAAGCGGGGCTACTACCGTGAATACACCGTCAGAACACCAGGATCGCGCGACCGGGGAGCCCGGCGCATCGTGTGTGGCGGCAAGCCCCGGATGCCGGATGCCTGCTACTACACCAGCGACCACTACGCCAGTTTTCGCGAGATCGTCGAGTAACCCCAATGCGTCGTACGCCAGCCCATCCCTGAAAGCGTACGCCGCGCCCCATTGAATTCCCCATTCACAGGCCGCATCCTGCAGCCTGTGAGATGCCAGAAGTTTGTGGACTTTATAAAGAAAGAGTAGCGGAGATGCAGACGCCACTTCGTAAAGACCTGGAAACGCCACTGCGTGGCGTGCGCACCAACATCGTGCAGTCCATTCGCGCCTTCCGCGTGCAGGACCTGCAAGATGCAGCCACCTCCATGGGTCACCATTTCTTGTACGCCAATCTGGCCCACGCGCAGTCCAAGCAGGATGTGCTGGACCTGATTGCCGCCCAATTCACGTTCCCGTCGCACTTCGGCAAGAACTTCGATGCGTTGTACGACTGCATGACAGACCCCTTGCACAAATCGGGCCCGCAGCCTGGTTTCATCGTGGTGCTGGAGCAGATTCCTGCCACGGGCAAGTTCGACAAGGAAGCGCGCGAGCAGCTGCTCGACATCTTCCGTGATGCCGCCGACTACTGGGGTGATCGCAAGATCCCCTTCCGGTGTTTCTATTCTTTTCTGTAGCCCGTTCTGCATCCACCAGCCAAGCAGAACGGGCGAACGAGGCTAGCGACACCCAGGCCGTGGAAGGCATCGAGATCAACGGCGAACCCGCTGAAAAGATGCCCACCGACAAGCTTGTGGACGTGTCGCCCATGGCGCTGCGCATGAGCAGCCCTTTCAATGCCGGGTATTGGCTCAGCGCCGCATAACTCGGTACATCCCCCTGAGCGGCTACGCCGCTTCCCCCTTCTCTCGGCTTCGCCGGGAAGGGGGACGACACCAGCGCGGCGGGGCGGCCCTTGCGCGGTGTCTCTGGCATGGTATGTCGCCCATCGTCGAGGGCAGAGTTGAATCAAGCGCCTGCCACACCCGAGGCAGGCCTCTTTTCCTGCCATTGATGCGGATGATGCTGGTGCACTGCACCCCATTTTTTTGCCCCATAGACCGCCAGCACCCATTCAACAAGCGCTGCCAGCTATCAATTTAAGAGCAATTCTGCGCCAGGGCCACGTATTCAGCCACGGGCACTTCCTCGGCACGGCGCTGGGTATCGAATTCACCAGCGAACTGGCGTGCTTCGAGCCAGCGGCCCAGCGTGTGGCGCAGCAGCTTGCGGCGCTGGCTGAAGGCGACCTGCACCAGCTCTTCCAGCAGCGGCACAGACAAGGCCGCAGGCTCTGCATGCGGCACCATGCGTACCACGGCGCTGTCCACGCGTGGCGGCGGGTCGAAGCTCTCGGGCGGCACGAACAGCACGTTTTCCATCGCGTAGCGCCATTGCAGCATCACCGACAGGCGACCGTAGTCGCCCGTGGCGGGGCTGGCCACCATGCGGTCGATCACTTCCTTTTGCAGCATGAAGTGCTGGTCTTCGATGACCTGCACATGGTCCAGCAGATGGAACAGGATGGGTGTGGAGATGTTGTAGGGCAGGTTGCCCACCACGCGCAACCGCAAACCGGGCTGTCCTGCCTTGTCACGCAGGGTCTGCGCCAGTGCGGTGAAGTCCACCTTGAGCACGTCCGACTCAATCACGTCGAGCTGGCCATGCAGGCGCAGGCGCAGCGCCAGGTCGCGGTCCAGTTCGATGACCGTGAGGCGCCCCAGGCGTTCCACCAGGGGCTGCGTCAACGCGGCCAGACCGGGCCCAATCTCGACCATGGGTTGGCCGGGCAGCGGCGCAATGGCCTGCACGATGCCGTCGATGATGCCCTGGTCGGACAGGAAATGCTGTCCGAAGCGCTTGCGGGGAATGTGTTTCAACGCGGCCTTACCTGTTGTCGTGTCTGAGAGTGCTTGGAGCTCGTGTGCGCTGCACTCACTGGGGTGGCTCGCGGTACTCGACATACGCGCGCCCGCGCAACTCCTGCGCCCAGGTGGCATAGGCCTCGTCGAGCTTCTTCTCGCGCACCGTGCTGCGGGCCATTTCGCGCTGCTCGCGCTGGGTGAGCTTGGCCTCGCGGCGTTCGAGCAGCTGGATCAGGTGCACGCCAAAACGCGAAACCAGGGGTTCGCTGATGTCACCGGGCTTGAGGGCGTCCAGCGCTTGCTCGAACTCGGGGACATACCGGCCTGGGTTGGCCCAGCCGAGGTCGCCGCCCTCCTTGGAACTGCCGTCCTGCGAATGCTCGCGCGCCAGGGCTGCAAAGTCGGCCTGTCCCGCCAGCAAGCGGCGGCGGTAGTCGGCCAGGCGCGCGGCGGCGGCGGCTTCGGACAACTGGGGGCCCGTGCGCAGCAAGATGTGGCGCGCATGGTTTTGCACTACGGTGGTCGGCATACCCGCCGTCACACGTTCCACCACCTTGAGCACGTGAAAACCCGCTGGCGAGCGCACCGGGCCCACGATGGAGCCCACCGGCAGGCCGAGGGTGGAGTTCACAAACAGCTCCGGATAACGATCCGCAGGCCGCAAGCCCAGCAATCCACCAGCGCGCTGGCCTTCGGGCGCATCGGAGAACTCGCGGGCCACCGCTGCAAAGTCTTCGCCCGCGCGCACCTTGTCGGCCGCTCGCTGTGCCCGTGCCTGCCGCTCGGCCACCTGCGTGGGGGTGGCGTTTTCAGGCACCAGCACCAGCACATGGCCGAGGTTGATCTCCATGGCGGCGACATCCGTGCCCTTTTGCTCTTCACGCAGGAACTGGTCCACGTCCAGATCGCTCACCTTCACCCGCGCTTCGACTTCGCGCTCGCGCAGGCGCTGCTGCAGCAACTGGTTGCGCAGCTCTTCGCGAAAACGGTCCTTGCTCATTCCATCGCGGGCCAGGCGCGCATACAGCTCGTCCACCGTCATGTCGTTCTGGCGGGCCACGCCCTGCTCGGCCTGCGACACGGCGTAGTCATCGACCTTGATGCCCGATTCGCGGGCCTGCTGCAGCTGCACCTTCTCCAGGATGATGCGTTCGAGGACTTCGCGCGCCAGCGCATCGCGCGGTGGCATGGTACCGCCCTGCTTGGCGATCTGCGCCTCGGCACGTGCCAGGCGCGAGCGCACCTCGTAGTTGGTCACGGGCTCGGAGTTGACCACCGCCACAATGAAATCGGCCGAGCGCGGGGCCGTGCTGGTGGAGGGCGCGGGCAGCGTGATGGAGGGCACGGCAGCAGGGCGCGCATTCAGCGAAGACGGCGAGGAAGACAACCCTGTCTTGCCCGAGGACGAGGTCCCCGATGGGCGCAGGCCCTGGGCCGCAGCGCCTTGCGCCACGAGGGATGCCAACGCGGCCGTCAAGGCCAGTGCGAATACACGGTGGTTCATGGTCTAGTCGTAGTTGCTGAAGCGGCTGGGCGTGGAGACCTGCTCGCGCAGGTTCTGGTAACGCGGCACATTTTGCTTGAAGGAGTCGAGCGGGCTGGAGCCCAGGCTCAGGCGGGAGAAGCCCACGAATTCGATCTGGAACAGCAGGCGCGTGTTGGAGCTGGTCACGCTGCTTTGCAGACGCTCCAGCACCACGCGGCCGATCCAGCAGCAGCTGTCGTACTCGAAGCCCACCACGGTGTCCACGAGTTTGCGGTCCTTCATGCTGTAGTTCAGGCGGCCCACGCTGTACCAGCGCCCGCCGCCCTGGCCGCGGCCGGGGCCCAGGTCCTTGCCCTTGTCGCCCCAAAGGTCGTTCAGCGGCCACTGCCAGCCGATGTCGATCTGCTCGCTGGTGCCACGTTGCAGACGATAGGCCGCGCTCACGGTGCGGTAGTTGCTGGGGCTGTAGCGCGCGCCGATGGTCGAACGGATGGACTGCCCGGTCTTGGGGTTGTACTGCACGGTGGAGTCAAAGCCCCACTGCGGTGTCCAGTTGATGCCCGCGCCCAGCAGCAGGTCCGACAGGCGCTCGCTGACCGGCGTGCCCCCTGGCAGGGTGACCTTCTGGTCCGAGAAACGCACCCGCTGGGCAATGCCGAAGCGCGCTGCCTGGGCGCCCGACTCAGGGTCCAGCAGGCGTGTGGTCACGCCCAGGGTCAGCAAGTTGTTGTCGGCCAGCCGGTCGTTGCCGCCAAACGCGTTCTCTGTGTAGATGGTCGCAAAGTTGAAGTCATTGGCCGCCGTGTCATACACCGGCAGCATGCTCTGGTCGCGGTAGGGCGTGTAGGTGTAGAACGCCCGGGGCTCCAGTGTCTGCAGGAAGGCGCGACCAAAGTAGGCGGTGTCACGCTCGAACACCAGGCCGCTGTCCAGGCTGAAGGTAGGCAGCGTGCGGCTGGCCGAGCGCTGGCCGTTGGACAGGGCCGAGTCAAACTGGTACTGCGTGGCATGCAGTTGCAGGCGCGGGGTGATGAAGCCGCCCGGCGACAGGAAGGGGCGGCTGATCTGCGCCATGGCGTAACTGCGATCGGCATTGGGCTGGCCCGTGAGCGCACGGGCTGCTTCAAAGCGCGTGGTGTCCAGCTCCACGCTGGCATCGAATCCACCGCCCAGCTGCGAGGGGTTGTAGCGCCATTGCACCTGCGGCATGCGGTCATACGGAGGCACGATGGGCGAGCTCACGTCTTGCAGCGTCTGCCATTTGAGGGTGCGCACGGTGGCCGACATGTCGTTGCGGCCCCAGGACAGGATGGCATCGTTGGGCAACAGGCGCTGGCGCAACTGCTCGGTGGCGCGGCTGAAGTCGCGCCAGTAGTTGTCATCACTCACGCGGTTGAGGTTGAGGTTCAGCCCCAGCCCGCCGATGCCGGTGTCGAACGCGCCTTCGTGTTTGCCGCTAAAGCTCCAGCGCACACGGTCGCGCAGACGGTCGGTGGGCATCACGTCGGCGCTGATCTGGCCTTTGTAGGTTGGCTCCAGGTAGCGGAACTCGCCGCCCACGTTGGCGCCTCGTTTGGTCATGAGCGCGGCGCGCAAGGTGGCATCGCGGTTGGGCGCGATGTTCCAGTAATACGGCTGCATGTAGGTCACGCCATCCCGGCTGTCGAGCCCGACGGTGGGCGGCAGCAGGCCGGACTTGCGCTTTTCCGACAGCGGGAAGCTGATGTACGGAATGGGCAGCACCGAGATGCCCTTGAACTCCAGCACCGCATCTTCGGCCGTGCCCACCTCTTCCTCGTTGTCAATGCGGATGGTGGCGGCGCGCAGCACCCAGTCGGGCTGCCAGCTCTCCTCGTTGCCACGCTCGCAGGTGGTGTAGGTGCCGTTGTGCACCACGGCGCGGTAGCGGTCCACAAAATCCACCCGCGTCGCATCTCCATGCGCCTGCGTGGCCAGGAAGCGGTAGCGCGCGTCGCTGAAGAAGCCCTCGAAGGCCTCCACCCGCAGCTCCAGCGCCGTCCCTTCGTAGACATTGCCTGCGCGGTTGATGCGCACCTTGCCGTTGGCCTTGGCCAGGTCCTCGGGCACGTTGTAGTCGAGCCGGTCGGCGCGGATGACCGTGTCGCCCCGGCGCAGCTCGGCGTTGCCTTCAATCAGTGCGTTCAGGTCGGTCTGGCCGCTGATGTGGTCGCCCTTCACAAAGACGGGCAATTGCGAACGCACGGCGTCGGGAATCTTTTCCTGCAGCAGGGGTGACGTGCGCAGCACCGGCGGCGCATCCCAGGCGCTGGGCGCGGCTCCGTCCTGGGCCAGAGCCGCCAGCGGCAGGCCACACCAGGCCAGCGCAACGCCCAGGGCCAGCACGCGGGGCACGGGGGGCCGCAGCCGTGCAGACTTCGCCATGGCGGGCCGGGCGCGAAGGGAGGTGAGGTTCTGCACGGTGAGGGGCTGGCAGCGTGGCACGTGGGGTGTTGAGGGGCGGTAGCGGACAAAGGGACCGGTCCTGGCCAGCGCGCACGGCGCCAGCCACGACCGGTTTGTAAAATCGGATTATCCATGAGCCACCCCATCCCCCCATCGCCCGCCGGCCAGCCCTTGGGCGCCACCGTGGCCGCACCTGCTGCGCCCGCCGCCTCCACCCCTGTCAGCTGGCCTGATGCAGCCCGCCGCGCAGCCTTCGAAGCCTGGTTGGCGCCTCTCGTGGGCCCCCACCAGTTGGTGCCTGCCACACTGCGCCCCGCCTCGGCCGATGCCAGCTTTCGCCGCTACCTGCGCATCGACACGGCCACGGGCGCCAGCCGCATCGTCATGGACGCGCCGCCCGACAAGGAAAACTGCCAGCCGTTTGTGCAGGTGCAGGGCCTGATGGCCGCCGCCGGGCTGAACGTGCCGCAGATCCTGGCGTTTGATGCGCCCACAGGCTTCATGCTGCTGTCCGACCTGGGCCACCAGACGGTGATCGAGCGGCTGAACCCCGAAAAACCCCAGGACGCCTACGCCTGGTACCAGCAGGCCACCGATGTGCTGCTGCAGTGGCAAAAGGCGTCCACCCCCGGTGTGCTGCCCGCCTACGACGAGGCGCTGCTGCGCCGCGAGCTGGCGCTGTTCCCCGACTGGTACTTGGCCCAGCACCGCAGCGTCACGCTGGATGACAAGCAACAGGCCACCTTGAGCAGCGCCTTTGACGCCATCGTGGCGCACAACCTGGCCGCCCCGCAGGTGTATGTGCACCGCGACTTCATGACCCGCAACCTGATGGCACCTGCCGAACAGGGCGCCCCCTTGGGCGTGCTGGATTTCCAGGACGCGGTCTACGGCCCCATCACTTATGACATTGCCAGCCTGCTGCGCGATGCGTTCATCAGCTGGGAAGAAGAATTCGTCATCGACATTACCGTGCGTTACTGGGAAAAGGCGCGCAAGGCCGGACTGCTGGGCGCCACCAGTGCCGGCGGCTGGGGCGATGACTTTGGCGAGTTCTACCGCGCGGTGGAGTGGATGGGCCTGCAGCGGCACCTCAAGGTCGCGGGCATTTTTGCGCGCCTGACGCTGCGCGACGGCAAGCCCAAGTACCTGGCCGATGCGCCCCGCTTCATCGCCTACATCCGCGCCACCGCCAACCGCTACCGCCAGCTGGGGCCCCTGCTCAAGATGCTGGACCAGATCGAAGGCACCGAGCCCGTGGTGGGCTTTGCGTACGGCCGGATGTAGCCCTGGCCGCCTGCACGCACGGCACACCCCATAAATCAAGTAAAAACCGGCTCAAGCGCAGACAAATCATGCGCTAGCAGCTATTACAAAGATAGCAAATGCCCCGTTTCCATTGCCCGGCCCCCCTGGCCACCGGCGCCGAGCTGGACCTGCCCCCGGGCGCTGCACGCCATGTGCAGGTGCTGCGCCTGCAGCCTGGTGACGGCATCACGCTGTTCCACGGCGGCCAGAGCTCGGCCGACCCGGGCGGCGAGTTCGATGCCACCGTGGTCAAGATGGGCCGCAGCGATGTGCGCGTGCTGGTGGGGGCGCACCACGCCATCGAGCGCGAGGCGCCCCGCGCCGTGCACCTGCTGGCGGGTATCACCGCCAACGAGCGGATGGACTGGCTGGTCGAGAAAGCCACCGAACTGGGCGTGGCCAGCATCACCCCGCTGGTGGCCGAGCGCAGCGTGCTCAAGCTCAAGGGCGAACGCGCCGACAAGAAGATCGCCCACTGGCAGGCCGTGGCCGTGGCCGCCTGCGAGCAGTGCGGCCGCAACCGCGTGCCGGTGGTGCACGCCGCCATCGACCTGGCGGGCTGGCTGCGTTCACCAGGGCAGGGCCTGACATCTCCCGAGACACGGGACACCCCCCAGCGCCTGCTGCTGTCGCTGCGGGCCGGTACCGTGCCGCTGCGCGAGGCCACGGGCAGCGCGGATGGCCAGCGCCCCGTGCTGTTCCTCTCGGGCCCAGAGGGCGGCCTGAGCGCTGCGGAAGAGGAGCTGGCGCTGCAACACGGCTTCGCCCCAGTCACGCTGGGTCCGCGTGTGCTGCGTGCCGAAACGGCCCCGCTGGCCGCCTTGGCCGCGCTCACGCTGTAGCGCGACACCCCGCGCGCAGGTCGGGCTCGCCACGCGGGCCCCAGGCCCGGTCAAGGCCCGGACAGCCCTGGGGGGCTATACGCACGGCACTACCTCACCGTAAAATCTCCGACCAGCCGGTAACCCAGGATCACACGGGTTTCGGGCCACCCCGCCCGCGCGCCGCGCGGCCCTCTCTCCTGGCCGGAGCCCCCCACCTTGCGCCCACCCGCCCGCTGGCAGCGCCTCAAGGATGTGATCCTCTCCACCGACCCTCGGCGGCGTACGCTGGTGGGCATGGCCTTGCTGGCGCTCACGCTGATGGCAGGCAGCGCCGGCGTGATGCTCCTGGTGGCACATTCCAGCACCACCGTGGACCAGACCGCCGTGCAATGGTGGGCCGCCCTGTCGGTGGGCGGCCTGCTGGTCATGACGGCCTTCATCCGCTCCGGCGAAACCGCCCGCCTGCGCGACCCCTCGCTCACCATCCCGCAAATGGTCTGGACCATCACCAGCGGCGCCGTGGCCTATGTGCTGGCGGGCGATGCGCGCGGGCTGGTGCCCAGCGTGCTGGCAATGATCCTGTTCTTTGGCACCTTCGGCCTCACGGTGGCCGAGGTGATCGGCATTGGCGTGTATGCACTGCTGGCCTTTGCCAGCGCCATCGGCGTCAGTTCGCGCTTCAACGCCAACGCCTCGGGCTACCTCGACACCGCCTACGCGCTGATGGTGCTCATCGTGCTCAGCGGCTGCATTGCGCTGAACCTGCGCATCCAGCGCATCCGCGCCAAACTGCAGCAGCAGCGCGAGGCGCTGGCCCAGGCGCTCGAAGTCAACCGCGAACTGGCCACCCGCGACGAACTGACGGGCCTCATCAACCGCCGCGCCATGCTCGACCTGATGGCGCTGGAGCACCGCCGCAGCCTGCGCAGCGGCCGCCCGATGCTGCTGGCGCAGCTGGACATCGACCACTTCAAACCCATCAACGACCAGCACGGCCACGCCACCGGCGACCGCGCGCTGCAGGCGTTTGCGGGCACCGTGCGCGCCAGCGTGCGCGACACCGACGTGCTGGCCCGCTGGGGTGGCGAGGAGTTTGTGCTGATGCTCACCGACACCTCGGCAGACCACGCGCGTGAGCTGCTCGAACGCATCCGCCAGGCCGTGCAGGCGCTGGAAATTGCCCACAGCGCAGGCTCATTGCACCTCACGGTGTCCATCGGCCTGGCGCAGCACCTGCCCGGAGACACCGTGGAGCACACGCTGGAACGCGCCGACCAGGCGCTGTACCACGCCAAGGCCCTGGGCCGCAACCGCGTGGTGGTGGCGCCTGCCGCCCACCGTACCGTGGCGGCAGGGTCTAACGCACGGGCTTGATCGCGCCGCAGTCCGCGGCGAGCCACTTGCCGTTTTGCACCATGTCGATCTGCTCGGGTTTGCCGTTGGATGTGGTCTTGACCTTGAAATTGCCCGTGTAGGCCGTGGGACCCTGGAAGGTCATCGTTCCTTCGCCCGTGGTGGGCGGCTGCCCCTGGGCGCCCTTGCAGCTGAACGTCATCGCCACCGCGTTGGGGCCCGTGCGTTGCACGTTCTGCGTGCAGCCCTCCTGCGCCGGAATGCGGTCCAGGTCGGCCTGCTCGGGGCTGATGCAGACCTTCACGGTGTTGCCGCTGGGGCCCATGCTCACACCCTGCTGGGCCATGGCTTGCTCCATCTGCTTGCGCTGCGCGGGCGTCAGGCTGGCCATGGACTTCTGCATCTGCGCCATTGCGGCCTCCAGCTGGCCACTCTGGCTTTTCATGGTCACGCTGTTCTCCCACAGGCCGGGCCGCAGCTTCTGGGGCTGGGCGTGGGCAGTGCAGAGCACAGCGAAGGAAACGGCAAACACGAAAGCGCGGGGGATGGTGGTGTGCATGGTGTGGGGGCCTCAGTGCCAGCGGCTGGGACCACAGTATCGGCAAGCACGCCCCGGCTGCCAAGTGGAGACGGAGCACTTCAGGGGCCACGATCGACGGCACGCTCTCTCTGAAAGACGCCGGACCGCTCAAGCACTCAGGTGCGGCGGCGCGCGCAGCTGCTCGGGGGTGGTGAAGTAGGCCGCCGACGCCCCCAGGGCCGCACGCGCCTGCGCCAGCTCATGGCGCGCCACGGTGCGCAGGTGCACCTCGTCGGGCCCATCCATCAGCCGCAGCGCGCGGCCCCAGGTCCAGAAGGCGGCCAGCGGCGTGTCGGGCGACAGGCCCATGGCGCCAAAGATCTGCATGGCGCGGTCCACCACCCGCTGCTGCAGGCGCGCGGCCACCACTTTGATGGCAGCGACCTGCGCACGCACGGCGCGCGTGTCCGCCGCATCGGCTGATTCGCCCTGGTCCAGCATCCAAGCAGCGTGCAGCACCAGCAGGCGCGCCTGGTCGATCTCGATGCGCGAATCGGCCAGCCACTCCTGCACGTTGGCCTGATCGGCCAGCGGCTTGCCAAACGCCGTGCGCTCCAGCGCGCGCTCGGTGGCCAGGCGCAGCGCCAGTTCGCACTGGCCGATGGTGCGCATGCAGTGGTGCACACGGCCCGGGCCCAGGCGCGCCTGCGCCATCGCAAACCCCGCCCCCCAGTCGCCCAGCAGGTGGTCCGCAGGCACACGCACGCCCTGCAGCAGGATCTCGCAATGCCCCTCGGGCGCATGGTGGTGCAGCACGGGGATGTTGCGCACGATCTGCACACCCGGCGTGTCCACGGGCACCAGCACCATGCTGTGGCGGCGGTGGCTGTCTGCACCATCGGCATCCGCATTGCGGCACAGCACGATGAGCAGTTGGCAGTGCGGATGCGCCGCGCCGGTGATGAACCACTTGCGGCCGCTGAGCACCAGGCCATCCCCCTCGCGTCGCACCGTGGTCTGCAGGTTGGTGGGGTCGGACGAGGCCACGTCGGGCTCGCTCATCGCAAAGGCCGAACGCATCTGGCCGTCCAGCAACGGTACCAGCCAGCGGGCGCGCTGCGCGGGTGTGGCAAAGCGGTGCAGCAGCTCGATGTTTCCGGTGTCCGGCGCCTGGCAGTTGAACACCTCGGCCGCCCAGGGCAGGCGGCCCATGGCCTCGGCCAGTGGTGCGTAGTCGAGGTTGGACAGGCGGGTGCCCGGCTCGTCCTCGCGCAGCGTGGGCAAGAAAAGGTTCCACAGCCCTTCTTCGCGGGCCAGGGCCTTGAGGTCTTCCAGGAACGGCGGCGGGTAGTCGCGCGCGGCCACGGCCGCATGCCAGGCGGCGTTGTAGGGCAGCAGATAACGGTCGATGAACGCCAGCAGGCGATCACGCAGTTGCAGAGCCAGCGGGGAAGGTGCGAAGTCCATGCGGACATTGTGAAAACAGCGCCAGCACACGTCACAACGCAAGCGACAACGGGCTTGACGCACATCACGGCCTGCCCGGAGCGCCCTCAGGGAGGCAAACACAGCGCTATTTTATTGATAGCTATCAAGGCATATTGCACTAGCGCTACCAGCCTCTTTTGCTTGAAATCTCGCTGAGCGCCCCCCTGCACACGGGTACCATGGCCCCATGAGTACCCACTACGAAACCCTGCAACACGCCGACACCTACCGCGAGGCGTTTGCGGTCGAGCCCCCTGCGGCGCTGGGTGAACGCCACCTGTGGCCCCGCAAGCCAGGTTTGTTTATCGTGCATGCCGCGACGGCCGCCGCCCTGGCACAAGGGCCCACGAGCCCGGCCGAGGAGACCGCTCCATCAACAACTGCATCAGACACCCCCGGCAACGCCGCCCCCGACCGGGTACTGGTGCCTGCGCAATGGGGCCTGGTGCCGCACTGGGTCAAGTCGGCATCCGACGCCAAGCTGCGTGCACCCAAGCTGGTCAACGCCAAGTCCGACACCGCCTCCACCGGCACGGCGTTTCGCGACGCATGGCTGAACGGCCAGCGCTGCATCGTGCCCATGGCTGCGTTTTATGAGGACGACCTGCGCAGCGGCAAGGCCGTGCCCACCCGCGTCGCGCGCGTGGACGGCAAGCCGATGGGCGTGGCGGGCCTGTGGGCGCGCTGGCTGGGCGCTGACGGCGAGGTGATCATCAGCTACTGCCTGCTCACGGTGAACGCCAACAACCACGCGCTGCTGCACCGCTACGGCCAGCCCGGCAGCGAGAAGAGCATGCCCGCCATCCTGAACGAAGGCGCGTACGACGCGTGGCTCACGGCCCGGCCGGAAAAGGCCAAGGAGTTCATGCGCCAGTACGCGGCGCAGTGGCTCACGGCCAACCCGGTGGAGAAAAAGGCGGACAAGTTGCCCAAGGGGTGGCTGGATTGAAGGCAGTCGCCGCCACCCGCACGGGGCCTGGGCTGCGCCCGCTCAGGATGGCCGCTTCATCTGGCAGGACGTCGGCTGGGCGCTGATGTAGTTGTCCCACGCCACTTCGGAGCGGAAGCCGTAGCCGGTTTTCTCCGCGTCGTACTTCACGCCCTTGCTGCCCTGCTTGGCCCAGATGCCCAGGTACAGCGGGGCTTCAAGCTGGTGGTCGGTTTTGCGCATGCGCACCTCGCCCATGGGGCTCTTGTAGGTCATGCCCTCCAGCGCCAGGGCCACCTTCTTGGCGTCGGTGGACTGGGCCTTGCGCATGGCTTCGCGCAGCATGTGCACGCTGTTCCAGTGGGCGGCAAACACAAAGTCTTCACCGGTCTTCTTCTTGTAGTCCACGTAGATCTTTTCGAGCTCGGGGGTGGGGGCGTTGTGCACCCAGTTCCAGATGACCCCGACCTTGCCTTCGCCCCAGGGCCCGATCTGCGCGGGCGTGCCGGGGTTGTTGGCATTGAGCGTGAAGTAGTTGATGTTCAGGCCATAGTCGCGCGAGGACTTGAACAGCAGCGTGAGGTCGCTGCCCCAGTTGGAGGTGATGACGGTGTCGGCCTTGGTGGCGGCAATCTTGGCCACGTACGAGGCGAAGTCACGCGTCTGGGCGATGGGGATGAAGTCATCGCCCACAACCTCGATGTCGGGCCGCTTGCGCGCGAGGTATTCCTTGGCGGCCTTGGAGACCTGGCGGCCGTGGGTGTAGTCCTGGTTGAGCAGGTACACGCGCTTCACATCCTTGCGGCCTTGCAGGTAGGTGGTCAGCGCCTCCATCTTCATCTCACTTGATGGATAGAAGCGGAAGTGCCAAAAGCTGCAGCGCTCGTTGGTGAGCTGCGGGTCCATGGCGGCGTAGTTGAGGTACACGGTGGCGCGCTCCGGATCGCGCTCGGCGAGCTTGTTGAGGCCGTCCACCAGCGCCAGCGCCACCCCCGATCCGCCCCCTTGGGTGATGTAGCGTACGCCCCGGTCGGTGGCAGCCTTGAGTGCGTTCAGGCTCTCCTGCGGCGTGCCCTTGTTGTCGAAGTCCATCACCTCGAACTTGGGCTCGTTGGGCCCCGCCTTGGCATTGACCTGCGCCACCACCTCGCGCAGCTGGTTGAGCGAGCTTTGGCCGGTGAGCGCGAACGGGCCTGACAGCAGATCGATGAAGCCGATCTTTACCGTCTCGGCCGCGCCGGCGTGCGCCGCCATCACCAGCGCTGCGGCGCACGCGCCGGCCTTGAGCCATTGATGAGGCCATTTCCTGGGAACCATGTTCATGGGTGTCTCCGTGGGGTGGGTGGGTAGGAACTGGGTCAATGTGGGGCGATGTCAATCGCCGCCGAACACCGAGCCATGGCGTTGCCGCAGCTCGTTTTTTTGGACCTTGCCGGTGCCGCCCAATGGCAGGCTCTCGACAAACAGCACTTCGTCGGGCAGCCACCACTTGGCAACACGCTCTGCGAGGAAGTCCAGGATCTGCGCCTTGTCGAGCGACTGGCCGGGCTTGCGCACGATGAAGAGCAGCGGGCGTTCGTCCCATCGGGGGTGCTTTACGCCGATGACAGCGGCCATGGCCACCGCGGGATGCGCCACAGCGGCGTTCTCCAGGTCGATGGAGCTGATCCATTCGCCACCCGACTTGATCACGTCCTTGGTGCGGTCGCGGATCTGCACCACGCCCTGCGGGTTGATGGTGGCGATGTCGCCCGTGGGGAACCAGCCATCCACCAACGCCGAACGCTCGGCCTTGTGGTACCGGTCCACGATCCACTGGCCGCGCACCATCAACTCGCCCTGCGCCACGCCGTCGCGCGGCAGGCTGGCGCCGTTTTCGTCGACCAGCTTGAGTTCGATGCCGAACACCGACTTGCCCTGCTTGGCGACCAGTGCATGGCGGTCCTCGGGCGGCAGCTCGGCATCGGCCGCGCCCAGCACGCTCATGGTGGCGATGGCGGTGGTCTCGGTCATGCCCCAGCCGTGGCGCACCTCCACGTCGTACACGTCGTTGAACTTGGCGATCAGCGCCTTGGGCATGGCCGACCCGCCCACGCCTGTGCGCCGCATGGTGGTAAAGCGCAGCCCGTGCTGCTCCACATGCTGGATCAGGCCCATCCAGATCGTGGGCACGCCCGCGCTGACGGTGACGCGCTCGGTCTCCATCAGCTCGTACAGGCTGGCGGCATCCAGGCGCGGGCCGGGCAGCACCAGCTTGGCCCCCCCAATCAGGGCCGCATAGGGCAGGCACCAGGCGTTGATGTGGAACATGGGCACGACGGGCAGGATGGTCTCCCGCGCGCTGATGCTCAGCACGCCCGGCATGCAGGCCGACAGGGCACTGAGCGCCAGCGCCCGGTGCGAATACAGCACGCCCTTGGGGTTGCCGGTGGTGCCCGAGGTGTAGCACAGCGCTGCGCCGGTCTTTTCATCACATTCGGGCCACACAAAGCGGTCATGCTGGCCGGCCACCAGGGTCTCGTAGGCCTCGACCCCGGGCACCCTTTGCAGGTCGATGGTGCCCAGCATTTCGGCATCACACAGCGCCACCCAGTGCCGCACGCGGGGGCACAACGCCGCAATGGCACGCACCAGCGGTGCAAAGGTGGTGTCAAACAGCACCACCTCATCGTCGGCGTGGTTGACGATGTAGGCCAGCTGCTCGGGGTGCAGGCGCGGGTTGCAGGTGTGCATGACCATGCCGCTGCCCGACACGGCGTAGTACGCCTCCAGGTGGCGGTGGTTGTTCCAGGCCAGCGAGCCCACCACGCTGCCAGGGCGCAGGCCCAGCGCCTGCAGCGCGTTGGCCAGCTGCCGGGCGCGCCGGGCCATGTCGGCAAAACGGTAGCGGTGCAGGCTGCCATCGGTGTCGCGCGAGACGATCTGCTGGTCGCCGTACTGGTTCTCGCCATGTTCGAGGATGGCCGAAACCAGTAATGGCCG
Source organism: Acidovorax sp. 22279 (assembly GCF_052045435.1). NCBI lineage: Bacteria > Pseudomonadati > Pseudomonadota > Betaproteobacteria > Burkholderiales > Comamonadaceae > Acidovorax > Acidovorax sp. 22279. The sequence continues at coordinate 66,485 of NZ_JBQEOV010000017.1, read as the reverse complement.
GTCCATCATGCTGCCGGGCTGGTGCTGCTGCATTGCCGTTGTCTCCTAGGGATGTGCGCTGTGCTGCATCCCGGCATCCGTGGGTGCCGGTGCAGGGCCCTCTTTATCGGGGCTGGCACATCGTCGCAAACAACGCGGGGCGTGCTTGTCTTCTACGTGACTGGGGAGCTCTGCACCGCCGCGGTGCGCGGTGGTGTCACAGGCCCAGCGCCGTAAAAAGCCCGTCCACGCGCGCCTGCACGGCGGCCTCCATGACCATGGGGCTGCCCCATTCGCGCTGCGTCTCGCCGGGCCACTTGTTGGTGGCGTCCATCCCCATCTTGCTGCCCAGGCCGCTCACGGGCGAGGCGAAGTCCAGGTAGTCGATGGGCGTGTGCTCCACCAGCAGCGTGTCGCGCGCCGGGTCCATGCGGGTGGTGATGGCCCAGATCACGTCCTTCCAGTCGCGCACGTCCACATCGGCATCGACCACCACGATGAACTTGGTGTACATGAACTGGCGCAGGTGGCTCCACACGCCCATCATCACGCGCCGTGCATGGCCGGCGTAGGTCTTGCGGATGCTGACCACCGCTAGCCGGTAGCTGCAGCCTTCGGGCGGCAGGTAGAAGTCCACGATCTCGGGGAACTGCTTTTGCAGCAGCGGGATGAACAGCTCGTTCATCGCCAGGCCCAGCACGGCGGGCTCGTCGGGCGGTTTGCCGGTGTAGGTGCTGTGGTAGATCGCGTCGCGCCGCAGCGTGATGCGGTCCACGGTGAGCACGGGGAATTCGGCGCATTCGTTGTAGTAGCCGGTGTGGTCGCCATACGGCCCTTCCAGCGCGTGTTGCCAGCCGCTGGCGTGTTTCGCGTCGGGCTGGATGTGACCTTCGAGCACGATCTCGGCGGTGGCGGGCACCTGCAGGGGCACGCCCAACGCGGGCGTGACTTCGGTGCGGGCGCCGCGCAGCAGGCCGGCGAACTGGTATTCGCTCAACGCATCGGGCACTGGCGTGACAGCCCCCAGCAGCGTGGCCGGGTCGGCCCCTAGCGCCACGGCCACGGGGTAGGGCTGGCCGGGGTGGGCGGCGCAGTGGTCGGCAAAGTCCAGCGCCCCGCCCCGGTGCGCCAGCCAGCGCACGATGACCTGGTTGCGCGAGAGCACCTGCTGGCGGTAGATGCCCAGGTTCTGCCGCGCCTTGCGCGGGCCGCGCGTGATGGTCAGACCCCAGGTAATGAGCGGGGCCACGTCGCCAGGCCAGCAGTGCTGCACGGGCAGGCGGTCGAGATGAACGTCCGGCCCCTCCCACACCTCCTGCTGGCAGGGTGCGCCGCGCGCCACGGTGTGCGGCGCCATGTTCCACAGGGTCTTGAGCAGCTGGCCCATGCCCAGCATGTCCTTGAAGCCTTTCGGCGCCTCGGGCTCCTTGAGGGTGGCCAGCAGTTCGCCCAGGGCGCGCACACCGCGCAGGTCGGCTACGCCCATGGCGCGGGCCACGCGGTCTGTGGTGCCAAACAGGTTGGTGAGCACCGGCATGCGGTGGCCCGTGGGCTGGGTGAACAACAGCGCCGGGCCGCCTGCGCGCAGCACGCGCTCGCTGAGCGCAGTCATCTCCAGGTGGGGCGAGACGGGCTCCGCCACGCGACGCAGGCCGCCCGTGGCTTCGAGCTGGGCCATGAAGTCGCGCAGGTCGCTGTAGGCCATATCGGGTCCAGGATTTGAATGAAATTGGCCGCTAGCGCTTTTCCAAAAAGCGCAAACAGCTATCAATCAAGGAGCATTCAGCTCCAGACCTTGCCACCGAGGCGCCAGGGCGTGCGGCACATCGATAAGGTCGAGCACGCGCGCCACGCTGTAGTCCACCACCTCGCCCACGGTCTGCGGGCGCAGGTAGAAGGCGGGCAGCGGCGGGCAGATGATGCCGCCCATCTCGGTCACGGCCACCATGTTGCGCAGGTGCGTGAGGTGCAGGGGCGACTCGCGCACCATCAGCACCAGGCGGCGGCGCTCCTTGAGGGCCACGTCGGCCGCGCGCGTGAGCAGGTTGTCGGCAAGCCCATGCGCTATGGCAGCCAGCGTGCGCATGGAGCAGGGCGCGACCACCATGGCATGGCACTGGAACGAACCACTGGCGATGGCCGCGCCCACGTTGGCCACGTCGTGCGCGCGGTGGGCCAGGGCCTCCACCGCAGCGCGGTCCATGTCCAGCTCGTGCTGCAGGTTGCGCCAGCCGGCGTCGGAGACGACCAGGTGGGTCTCGATGCCGCTCTGGCCCTGTAGCACCTGCAGCAGGCGCGCGCCGTACACGGCGCCGCTGGCGCCCGAAATGGCGACGATGATGCGGCGGGTGTGGGCAGCATCATCCATGCGAGGGCTCCACCACAGAAGGGCGCCGCAGGGGTTGGGCCTGCTGGTCAGCCTCCACCTGCTCCAGCACCAGCGCGGCCTGCACGGGGTCAAAGTCTTCGTGCGTGCGCTTTTTCACGCCGTACTGCTGCAGCTGGTAATGCCGGTCGGCCACGATGCCGTGGCGCGCCAGCGTGCTTTTGACGCAGACCAGCGGACAGCCGTCGAGCGCGATGATGGGCCGGCCCGAGCGCACGGTCTTCATCAGGTGCGGCACGTCGCCGCCCACCCCGGCGATGCACGACATCTCGGCCACGCCGCGCCGGTCGAGCTGCAGCGCCACGTGGTTGGCCAGCTGCGCGGCGCTGGAGCAGCCAGAGCAGGAATAGACCAAGGGATGGTTCTGGGGATGGGTGTCGGTGGTCATGCTCACCCTCCGTTGCGTGGAGTGGGGTCCAGGCGGCGGCGCAGGTGGCCCAGCACCTGACGCGGCGCCAGCTTGTGCACCCACTGGCGCGGGTCCAGCACCGGCAGCTCGATGGCATCGAGCGCGTTCTTCACCACCAGGCCCAGCTCGGTGTCGCCCTCCATCGACAGGCGGCGGCTGAAGAACAGCGTGTCGGGGTCTTGCTGGCGCTGGGCCAGCAGCAAAAAATCATGGGCTGTGGCGCTCAGCGTGACATCGGCCACCTGCGGCGGCACCAGCGGTGCATGGGGGGCGAAGCGCTGGCCCGTCCAGGCAAAGTCGAACGCCACGCGCGCATCGCGCACCTGCACCCGCATCTTCTTGTGCAGCAGCACTTGGCCCACGTCCGCAGGCAGGTGCCGCGCCAGCGCCAGGTTGAGCGCGGTTACCAGCAGCTGGGAGCCGGGGTAGGCGGGCAGGCGTGCCAGCACAGCGCCCACGGGCGCAGGAACGACCAGGGGGAAAGGAAGGGGAGAAGCCGCCATGAGACAGAAGGGCCCTCAGGCCACGTAGAAAAACACGGTGAAAAAGTGGCAGACGCTGCCGCCCAGCACAAACAGGTGCCACAGCCCGTGGCCGTGGCGCACGCGGTGGTCCAGCGCATAGAAGACGATGCCCAGCGTGTAGCAGGCCCCGCCCGCCAGCAGCCAGGCAAACCCGGCTGGGGTGAGCGCCTGCCACAGCGGCACCACGGCCACCAGCGCCAGCCAGCCCATGAGCACATAGATGACCAGCGACAGCACGCGTGCACCACGCGCCCACCAGATCTCTTGCGCAATGCCCAGCAGGGCCAGCCCCCACACCACGCCCAGCAGCGACCAGCCCCAGGCGCCGCGCAGCGAAACCAGCGCAAACGGCGTGTAGCTGCCCGCAATCAGCAGGTAGATGCTGCAGTGATCCAGCTTTTGCAGCACGGCCTTGATGGTGCGCCGGCGCACGCTGTGGTACGCGGTGGAGGCGGCGTACAGCGCCACCAGCATGGCGCCGTAGATGCTGAACGCCACCACCTTCCACGGGTCGCCCAGGCGCGCCGCGAGGGTGATGAGCACGGCCGTGCCTGCCGTGGCGAGCAGGGCACCCACCAGGTGGCTGATGCTGTTGAAACGTTCTCCGGGGTACATGCGGTAATTCGCTTTTTTCGTTATGGATGCATCGCAGGCCGCGCGGCACCACCACCCGAGGCCCCTTGCAGCCCCTGCTCCAGGCCTGGACGCCCGAACCAGTAGCCATTGCAGGGCAGATCGGGCATGAAGGGCTGCATGCGCTCCGCAAAGTCGGGGGTCTTTTCAGCAGTCTCTTGCGCAAGCACTGCGCGGCGGGCTTCGTCAAACGCGGCGATCACCTGCGCCATGTGCTGCGCCTGCGGGCTCAGCCGCACCACGTCCACGCCCAGGGCCTGCATCGCCGCCAGTTCGTTGGCCAGGTTGTAGACGCGCGCCGATTGCGTTTGTGTGCCGTTGAGCACCAGAAAACCCTCGCCCTCGCGCGTGCGCAGCGGCAGACCGTCGGCGTGTTGCAGGCAGCTGAACTGGCAGTCGTCCTTGGGCAGGTTGCGGTGCCGGGCGGTGAAGCAGCGCGCCGAATAGGCCAGGGGCATGCGGCCGTAGGCAAACACCTCGGTCTCGATGCCTGCGGGCCGCTGCGCCAGCACAGCAGCGAGCGCGTCCTGCGACATCTCCAGCGGCATCACCCAGCGCGTGGCGCCCCGTTGCGCCATCCATTGCAACGAGGGCGCGTTGTACAGGTTCAGGTGCGGCCCGGCCACAAAGGCCTGCGGCCCGGCGGGTACACGCGCAAGGCAGCTCACTGCCCCCATGTCATTGGCCTCGACCAGAAATTCGCCGTTGCCTGTGATCTTGTGCATCACGCCCACGTCGGCGCTGGACTCGATGAGCACTTGGCTGGACAAGACCGCTTCCTTGCCCGCGTCCCGCAGCATGCGCGCCAGCGCCAGCCAGTCGGTCAGGCGCAGCTCGTGGCGGCGCGAGCACACCGTCTCGCCCAGGTACACCACGTCCACGGGCGTGGCGGCCATGGCCTCGTAGAACTCGAACACGGTGTCGCGGGGCCAGTAGTACAGCAGCGGGCCGAGAGAGAGTTTCATGGGGCGGTCTCCGGGGGTTTTGTCATTGTGGAGAAGCACTACTTCCAGGGGCGGTGGTAGGCACCCAGCGTGTGCTGCTGGCCTTCTGCCACCTGGTCCAGGCTGGCCATCCAGCGCGTCTTGGGCGCATAGCGGTGCGGGTAGGACAGGCACTGGTCCATGGCCTCGCGCCAGACCTGGGTGACCTGCGCCACATAGGCGGGGCTGCGCTGGCGGCCTTCGATCTTGATCGCGCGCACGCCCATTTTCAGCAGCTGGGGCAGCAGCTCCAGCGTGTTGAGGCTGGTGGGCTCTTCGATGGCGTAGTAGTTCTCGTCGTCCCCCACGTCAAAGCGGCCCTTGCACAGCGTGGGGTAGCCCGCGTTCTCGCCGGGCGCATAGCGGTCGATGAGCACGCCGTTCAGGCGCGACTCGCGGCCCTGTGGGGTCTCCACCCAGCGCACGGCCTTCGGCGGTGAACACACGCCGTGCGTGTTGGGCGATTCGCCCGTCGCGTACGACGACAGCGCACAGCGCCCCTCGACCATTACGCACAGACTGCCAAAACCGAACACCTCGATCTCCACCGGCGTGCGGTCGATGACCTGGCGTACCTGCTCCATCGACAGCACACGCGGGAGCACGGCACGCACGATGCCGAACTGTTCGCGGTAGAAGTTGATGGCCTCGTAGTTGGTGGCCGAGCCCTGCACCGACAGGTGCAACCGCAGCCGGGGGTGGTGCTGCACCGCGTATTGCATGAGCCCGGGGTCGGCCAGGATGACCGCGTCCACGCCCAGGTCCACCGCCTCGTCCAGGGCGCTGCGCCACGGCCCCGGGTTCGCCGCCTGCGGGTAGGTGTTGAGTGCCATGAAGACCTTGCAGCCGCGCGCATGCGCATGGCCAATGCCCTGGGCAATGGCCGCCTCGTCGAAGTTGAGGCCCGCAAAGTTGCGCGCGTTGGTGGCGTCGCGCAAGCCCAGGTAGACACAGTTGGCGCCGTGGTCCACAGCGGCCTTCAGGGCGGGCAGGCTGCCCGCGGGGCAAACCAGTTCCATGGCAGGGCCAGCCGCCCCGGGCAAGGCGGTGGCCGTCGATTTCAAGGGATCCATCACAAGCATTCAAACGCTGGCCCCGGTGGGGAGCCACAGCACTGGGCGCCACCATACGGGGGGCTCTCCGCGCATCCGCTGATCTTCATCAACGGCAGTGCACAATGCCGGAGCAAAGCAGTCGGGTTTTGATGTGCTCCAGCCTTCCCGGCGTTCCACACTGCCCACCGGCCTTGACTTGCGTCCAGTGCCCTGCGTGGGACATCCATTTCATAAAGACGCCAAAAGGCGCCCTCTGCCGTGAACAAGAACCTGTGGTTGCTGGCCCTGTGCCAAGGCCTTTTCCTGACCAACAACGTCGTCTTCATCGCCATCAACGGGCTGGTGGGACTGCAGCTCGCGCCCTTTGGCTGGATGGCCACACTGCCGGTGATGGGCTATGTGGTGGGCGGTGCGCTGTCCACGCCGCTGGTGGCGCACAGCCAGGCGCGATGGGGGCGCAAGGTGTCGTTCCAGATCGGGCTGGCCGTGGCCGTGGTGTCGGCCGCGCTGTGTGCCTGGGCCGCGTTCAGCGCCAGCTTCTGGCTGCTGTGCACGGCCACGGTGGTGGCGGGCTACTACAGCGCCAACGGTGGCCTGTACCGCTTTGCGGCCGCCGAACTGGCCAAGCCGGACTACCGCGAAAAGGCCGTGTCGCTGGTGCTGGCCGGTGGCCTGCTGGGTGCGGTGGCGGGCCCCAACCTGGCCAGCGCCACGCGCACGCTGTTTCCGGTGCCGTTTGCCGGTGCCTACATCGCGCTGATGGGCGTGGCGCTGTTGTCCATGCTGTGCATGGCGGCGATCCGCTTCGAGGCGCAGCCCGTGGTGCTCAATGCGGCGGGGCAGCGCGAGCAGGGGCGCCCGCTCAAGGTGCTGATGCGCCAGCCTGCGTTCATCGTCGCCATCGTGGGCGCCGCACTGGGCTATGGCGTGATGAACCTGCTGATGGCGGCCACGCCGCTGGCCATGCAGGTGTGTGGCTTTGACTTTGATGCCTCGGCACTGGTGCTGGAGTGGCATGTGATCGGCATGTTCGCTCCCGGCTTTGTCACTGGCCACCTCATCAAGCGGTTTGGTGTGCTGCCCATCATGGGCACGGGGGTGTTGCTCAATCTGGCGTGTGTGGCGGTGGCGCTGATGGGCGTGGAGCTGCACCACTTTGGCATTGCGCTGTTCTTCCTGGGCGTGGGCTGGAACTTGCTGTTCACCGGCTCCACCACGCTGGCCATGACGGCCTACCGGCCGGAGGAGAAGGACCGCGCCCAGGCGGCCATCAACTTCTGCGTGTACGCCACGCTGGCGCTGAGCGCGTTCTCGTCGGGCGTGCTGGTCACCACGCAGGGCTGGACGCTATTGAACGCCGGTTCGCTGGTGCCGATTGTGGTGACGGGGCTGGCGCTGGCCTGGCTGGGTTTGCAGCGCAAGCGTGTTTCAAGCGGCGCCTGAAGACCGGCCTACCGCAGCGCCTTCTGCCTGCGCCGTGATGCGCAGCCACTGTGCAAAGGCCGCCACCGCAGGGTCTTCCAGGCGCCCCGGCGCCACAAAGAGGCTGTAGCCCCGCGCACCGCTGTCGTGGTGCGGGTGGGCCAGCACCAGCTCGCCCGATTCCAGTTCGCGCTCCACAAAATACCGGGGCACCAGGCCAATACCCAGATCGGCGCGCACCGCCTCCACCAGCATCGAAAACAGATCAAAGCGGTGGCCGCCCAGGGTGTGGGCCGGCACGCGCGTGATGCCCGCGCGGCCCAGCCAGTCGTCCCACGCCCCCAGGCGGGAGCTGAGCTGCAACAGCGGCACGGCCCGGAAGTCGCCGCGCTCTGTCGCGCGCCGGTGGCGCGACTGCGGTGCACACACGGCCACGCAAACCTCGGGCATCAGGGGCGCGGGGACCACGCCGGGCCAGGCCGCGTCGTCGTACTGCACGGCCACGTCGAACGGAATCTCTGCCATGTAGATCTGCGTGGGATACACCTGCAGGTGCAGGCTGCAGCCTTTGTGCTGTGCAAGGAAGGCCGGCAGCCGGGGCAGCAGCCAGCGCTCGGCAAACACCGGCACGCAACCCACCAGCAGGCGCGCGCCATCGGGCCGCTGGGCCATGGCTTCGAGGGTGTGGTTCTGCAGCCGCAGCAGGTCGCCCACGATCTGCGCGTGGTAGCGGCGGCCCACGTCGGTGAGGGTGGAGCCGCGTGCGCCACGCTGCACCAGCTGCAGGCCCAGCTGGCCCTCCAGCAGACGCAGCTGCTGGCTCACGGCGCTGTGGGTGAGGCAGAGTTCTTCGGCGGCCTTGCTCACGCCGTGGTGGCGCGCCACGGCATCAAAAACAAGCAGGGCGCGGGTGCTGGGGATGTGTTTGCGCATGTAAGAAAAACTGTCGGCTGGGCAGATTAAAGCAGAGCCCGGGGGCGGGGTTCGGTCCAACAATTGCATGGCACTGCATGCCGGCCCACGGCTCCATCCACGATGGCTGGACAGGCCGGTCACTCCTTCCGTTTGTGTTCGTGTTTCGCTGGATCACCATGACTCTCCCTCTCCATACCTTCCGTGCCACAGCCCTTGCGGGTGTCATGGCCCTCGCCTGCGCCGCCTTGCTGCCCGGTGCCGCCCATGCGCAGTTCGGCGCCGTGGCGCCCACGCCCACCGTGCTGCGCCCTGCCGTGGACAAGGCCTATGGCCAGCTGATGGCCGCACCCCAGATCCTGCAGCTGCTCGACGCCGTGAAGGCCGACCACGACCGCGCCACCGAAGACCTGCGCATGCTCACCGAGATCGAGGCGCCTCCGTTCAAGGAACAAAAGCGCGCCGAAGCCTTCCTGGCCCGGCTCCAGGCCCTGGGCCTGACCAACGCCGCCATCGATGCCGAAGGCAATGTGGTGGGCGTGCGCAAGGGCACCGGCAACGGCCCCAAGCTGGTCATCTCGGCCCACCTGGACACCGTGTTCCCCTCCGGCACCGACGTGAAGGTGAAGGAGCGCGACGGCAAGCTGTATGCGCCCGGCATTTCCGACAACACGCGCGGACTGGCCGTGCTGCTGTCGTGGCTCAAGGTGTTGAACGACCAGAAGATCACCACCGTGGGCGACCTGGTGTTTGTGGGCAATGTGGGCGAGGAAGAGCTGGGCAACCTGCGCGGCATGAAGCATTTGTTCAAGGAGCACCTGGACATCGACGGCATGGTGGCGCTGGAGCCCGCGCCCGATGGCACGGTGCTGGTGCTGGGCACGGGCAGCCACCGCCACGAGGTGACCTTCAAGGGCCCCGGCGGCCACAGCTACGCCGCGTTCGGCGAGGTGCCCAGCGCCATCCACGGCATGGGCCGCGCCATTGCCAAGATCGCCGAGATCCGCACGCCCAAGAGCCCCAAGACCACCTTCACCGTGGGCACGGTGGGCGGCGGCACGTCCGTCAACACCATCGCGCCCGATGCGCGCATGGCGGTGGACATCCGCTCCGACGAAATGGCCCCGCTGCTGGCCACCGAAAAGCAGGTGTTGGCCGCCGTGGACAGCGCCGTGACCGAAGAGAACGCACGCTGGGGCGTAAACACCCTGAGCGCGTCGACCAAGCTCATCGGCGACCGGCCCGGTGGCCGCACCGCCGCCGACGCGTTGATCGTGGAGGCCGCCGTGCGCGCCAACACCGCCTTTGGCCGCAAGACGGTGCTGGCCGGTGCCAGCACCGATGCCAACGTGCCCATGGCGCTGGGCATCCCCGCCATCGTGATCGGGGGCGGCGGCAAGACGGGCGGGTTCCACGCGCTGTCCGAATGGATCGACCTGACGGATGCCTGGAAGGGCGCCCAGACCTCGCTGGTCACGGTGCTGGGGCTGGTGGGGGTACAAGGTGTGAGTGCGCCGCTGCTCGACAAGCGCCCACCCCGCACCAGGTAATCGCACGACTCGGGGACGTTGTCCCCTGCGACGCACACCAGCGTGAACGCCGAGCCGGCGGTGGATGGCGTGTTGCAGCGCGCACCGTCGGTCAAGGTTCGCGGCACCACAATTCACGATTGTTGACATGAAAAGGACGCCAAGGTGCGTACCATGGGTGTCTTCGTCCGGGGCGACGCACTGCCGCCCCTTGTCCCCCTGCAGGAGAACACCATGGGTTTGCTCGATTCCGTTCTGGGTGCCGTCATCAACAACGCGTCGCAAGGCGGCAGTGGCGCCGCTGCGGCGGGTGGGGCCGGTGGTGGCCTGGGAGGGCTGATCAGCCTGGCCGCACAAAACCCGCAGCTGGTGCAGGCCGTGATGTCCCTGATCAGCAACGATGGCCCGGTGGGCGGCCTGCCGGGGCTGATAGCCAAGTTTCAGCAGGCTGGGCTGGGCAATGTGATGGCGTCCTGGCTGAGCACGGGGCCGAACCACGCAATATCGGGCGAGCAGCTGTCCCAGGTGCTGGGCAGTGGCCCGCTGGCGCAGATTGCGTCGCAACTGGGCGTAGGCCCCAGCGCTGCGGCGGGGCAGCTGGCGCAGGTGTTGCCGGGCCTGGTAGACCACCTGAGCCCCCAGGGCCAGGCGCCCCATGGCGGTTTTGGCAATGCCAACGATCTGCTGGGGATGCTCGGCGGCCTACTTCAAAAATAATAGCAACCGGGTCATATTGCACTAGCGCAACCAGCCGTTTTCTCTGAAATCAGGCCACCCGGCGCCTGCCTACGGCCTTGCAGGCACCGCGCAGCGCCTCACCAGCCATTGCCGCAGCAGGTCGAACACCGGCGCGGCCAGTTCCGGGCTTTCGTTGAACAGCTCGTGGAACAAGGGCTCAAAGCAGTGGGAATGCACCACAGCCTTGGGTGCAGCGGCCGCAAAGGCGCGGCTGCCCGCAGGGTTGACCAGCTTGTCGCTGCCCGCCCACATCAGCAGCGTGGGCACGCTCCAGTGCGCAGCGCGGGCCACGGTGGCGGGGCCACCCTCGGCAATGAAGCGGGCCAGGCGGGCGCTGATGCGGTCGTGGCACAGCGGATCGGCCAGGTAGGCCGCCACCACGGCGCTGTCATGCGAAAGGTACTGCGCGTCCAGCCCATTGCCCACGCGCAGGTTGGGCGCGATGCGCGGCAGCGTGGCCAGCAGCAGTTTTTGCACGGCGCCCAGGCCGGCATCGAGTGCGGGGGAGGACAGCACCAGTGCATCCACCGGCCGCAGGTGCAGGGACACAAACCGCGAGGCCACCAAGCCGCCCATGCTGTGGCCCAGTAGCACCAGGGGCTGGCCCGCAGGCATGCGGGCGCGGGTGGCGTCCACCAGGTCTGCCAGATCGTCCAGCAGGCGCATGTCCGACGTGAGCCCGCCGCGCGGCCCGGCCGATTCGCCATGGCCGTATTGGTCATAGCCCCGCACCGCAAACCCCCAGTCGTTGAGGCGGCGGGCCAGCGCGTCGTAGCGGCCCACATGCTCGCCCAGGCCGTGCACCAGCAACACCGTCCCCCGGCAGGGCTCGCCCTGCGGCAAGGGCCAGTCCTGCACGGCCAGGTTCTCGCCATCGCTGGCGGTGAAGGTGGTCAGGGTGGAGGGCGCAAGTTCTTCGTCGTTGAGGGTCATGGTGAAAGGGCTGGCACGGACTAGGGAACAGAACGCGGATCAGGCGGGGCGCAATACCGGGGATGCCGAGCAAGGGCCGCCCCGCAGTGAGGGCATCGTCCCCCTTCCCGAAGTCGCGCAGCGATTTCGAGAGAAGGGGGAAGGCGCGCAGCGACTCAGGGGGTTGTACCCGAGCTTTGGGCCATGGCCGCCATCACGTGTGCCACGGAGGCGGTGAGGCGCTTGGCATACGGCACATGCAAAAACTCGTTGGGGCCGTGCGCGTTGCTCTTGGGGCCCAGCACGCCACAGACCATCATCTGCGCGGTGGGGAAGCCTTCGCTGAGCATGTTCATGAGCGGGATGGTGCCGCCCTGGCCGATGTAGCCGCAGGGCGCGCCAAAGTGCGCCTGCGAGGCTTCGTTGAGCGCCTGCTCGAACCAGGGGGTGGTGGCCGGGGCATTCCAGCCCGTGGCACCGCCGCCGCTCTGAAAGGTGACCTTGGCCTGGTAGGGCGCGTTGTCTTCCAGCAGCGCCTTCAGGTCCTGCACGGCTTGCGCGGCGTCCACCAGCGGGGGCAGGCGCAGGCTGAGCTTGAAGGCGGTGTAGGGCCGCAGCACGTTGCCCGCGTCCTGCAGCGCCGGGAAGCCCTCGGCACCGGTGACGCTGAGCGTGGGCTCCCAGGTACGCTTGAGCAATGCCTGCACCGGGTCGGTGGTGGTGGGCAGTGCAAACGTGGTGGAGCCGCCGCAGTCGTAGTGCGCCCAGGGGAAGCGGCGGTACACCTCTTCGCCCAGGATGGCCGCCGTGGCGCGGGCCTGGGCCAGCCGGTCGGCGGGCACTTCGCAATGGAAGCTCTGGGGCAGCAGGCGGCCGGTGGCGCTGTCTTCCAGCCGGTCGAGCACCTGCCGCATGATGCGGAACGACGAGGGCACCAGGCCCGAGGCATCGCCCGAGTGGATGCCCTCGGTCAGGATCTCGACCTTGAGCGTGCCGCTGGCCATGCCGCGCAGGCTGGTGGTGAGCCACAGCTGGTCGTAGTTGCCGGCGCCCGAGTCCAGGCACACGACCAGCGCCACGTTGCCCATGCGAGGCTTCAGTGCATCGATGTAGGGCAGCAGGTCGCGCGAGCCGCTTTCCTCGCAGGTTTCAATCAGACCCACGATGCGCGGGTGCGGCACGTTCTGGCGCTTGAGTTCCTGCACCGCAGCGATGCTGGCGTACACCGCATAGCCGTCATCGGCGCCGCCCCGGCCGTAGAGCTTGCCGTCTTCGTACTTGGGCGTCCAAGGGCCCAGGTCGCTGCGCCAGCCAGAGAACTCGGGTTGCTTGTCCAAATGGCCGTACATGAGCACGGTGTCGGTGGCGCCGGGCTGGGTGGCGGCGATCTCGAAGAACAGCACCGGGGTGCGGCCTTCCAGGCGCACGATTTCGAGCGTCAGGCCCTCGACCTTTTGCGACTCCACCCAGGCGGCGGCGTTGCGCACCACGGTGTCGAGCAGGCCCAGCTCGGCCCAGTCGGCAGCGAACGTGGGGGACTTGGCAGGGATGGCGATGTAGTCGGTGAGCTGGCGAACAATGTCACTGTCCCAGGCCTGGCTGACACGCTGCAGGGCAAGCTCAGGCTGAAGGACTTGGGAGGGCACGCGGGCGTTCATGGTGGGGCTCCTGAAGGCAGAAGGTGATCAATCCGCCATTCCAACACAACCCCCCGCCGGGCGCCATCGATCAATACAGAGACTCGGGCAGGGTCTCGGGATTGGCCTGGGCCGCCAGCTGGGCGCTGGGGCGGCGCAGGCCCGTAGCCACCTCGACGCGGTTGCGGCCGTTGTTCTTGGCCTGGTACAGCGCGCGGTCGGCGGCAGCAATCAGCATGTCCCAGCTGTCACCCGACTCCAGCCGCCCGCCAAACACGCCAATGCTCACCGTGACCGCAATGCCGGGGCCGGGCACGCCATCGGCTGGGCAGCGGGACTCCTCGACCGCCTTGCACAGCTCGCGCGCCAGCTGCTCGGCCCCCACGAGGCCGGTGTCGGGCAGCAGCACCATGAACTCTTCGCCCCCGTAGCGGCCCACCAAGTCCTGCGCACGCACGCGCTGGCGCAGGACGTTGACCACGCTGCACAACACGCGGTCCCCCGCCGGATGGCCGTACTGGTCGTTCACGTCCTTGAAGTGGTCGATGTCCACCATCATCAGGGCCATGGGCTCGCGCATGCGCTGGGCGCGGGCCACGTCGCGATCCAGCGCCGCGATCAGCGAGCGGCGGTTGGCCACGCCGGTGAGCGGGTCCAGCGCGGCCAGCACGCGGTTGTTTTCGTCGGCCCGGTCGCGCGACATGAACACAAAACCCACCGAGCTGACGAGTACCACCGAGAAGGTGGCCAGAAAAGTCAGCGTCTGCAGCGCACTGCTTTGCAGGATGTTGGTGGCCTCGGAATGGGTGCTGATGGCCACCAGCGCACGCCCCCCCAGCACCACGGCCTCCAGCGACAGACCCGCCACCAGCAGCCACTGCCCGCGCCCCACGGTGGCGTGCCGGTGCGACAGCGCCGCCAGCAACGCCCACACGGCCTGCAGCCCGATGACCAGGCCCACAAAACTCACCCGCGCCGGAAAGTTGTCGATGAACACCGAGACAAAAACCAGCACCAGCAGCGGTGGTGCCAGCAGCACGGGCCAGCGCACGGGGCGCCCCTGGAACTGATAGACCGCTGCGATCATGCCCACGAACACACTGGACAACATCAGGTTGCCGACCACGATGGACAACACATCGGGAATCAGGCCGCGCAGCATGATCAGCAAGTGGCCGATGGCGTTGACCAGCAGGGCCGCCGCCCAGCGACCCAGGCCGTCGCGTCGCCGACCCCAGCCCACCACGGCCATGGAGGCCGCCATCATGAGGGAGCTGGCAATGATCATTGCCAGCATGGTGGGGACGTGGGCGGCCATGGATGCAGGTGGGCGGGGGAGTGAAAGGAATCAGACCAGCATAAACCAAGGGCCACAGACCGCAAACCGCCGGATGACCACCCCCACCATTCGTGCGCCCTATTGCAGCTGGGCGGGCGCCCGGGCTCCGCTGCCGGGCGCGTGCTGTCCCTCGCCGTCGCCGGTCTGCGCCATGGGCGCAGCCAGGGCCTCGCGCGCCGAGTAACCCAGGCCACCGTGGGTCGCCGCGCCGTCGCCCCGCGAGAGTTTGAACACCTGTACCGCCCCGGCCAGCCGCGTGGCCTGCTCGCGCAGGCTTTGCGCAGCGGCGGCAGATTGCTCCACCAGCGCGGCGTTCTGCTGCGTCATCTGGTCGAGCTGGTTGACGGCGGTGTTGACCTGGCCGATGCCGTCGGACTGTTCGGTCGATGCGGCCGTGATCTCGCCAATGATGTCGCCCACCCGTTTGACCGAGCCCACGATCTCGTCCATGGTGCTGCCCGCGTTCTGCACAAGGCGCGCGCCCGATTCCACCCGCTCTACGGACGCACCAATCAGCGCCTTGATCTCGCGCGCCGCCTCAGCGCTGCGCCCGGCCAGGTTGCGCACTTCGCTGGCCACCACGGCAAAACCCCGGCCCTGCTCACCCGCGCGGGCGGCTTCCACCGCAGCGTTGAGCGCGAGGATGTTGGTCTGGAACGCGATCGAATCAATCACGCCGATGATGTCGGCGATCTTGCGCGAGCTCTGGTTGATGTCGCCCATGGTGGTGACCACCTCGCCCACCACCTGGCCGCCGCGCGCGGCGACCTCGGCCGCGGTGCTGGCCAGCTGGTTGGCCTGGCGCGCGGCGTCGGCCGACTGGCGCACGGTGGAGGTCAGGTGCTCCATGCTTTGTGCGGTCTGCGCCAGGCTGCTGGCCGTGGCCTCGGTGCGGGCCGACAGATCCTGGTTGCCGCTGGCAATCTCGGCGCTGGCGGTGGTGATGCTGTCCACGGCATTGCGCACCTGCTGCAGCATCTGCGTATAGCGCTGGCGCATGCCCTCCACCTCCTGCACCAGCGCGCCGATCTCGTCGCGCCGCGTGGTGTGAAAGGCTTCGGTCAGGTCGCCCTGCGCGACCAGCGTGATGGCCTGGGTCAGGTCCTGCAGCGGGCGGCTCACGCCCCGGCGCAGCATGACGAACAGGCCGATGGCCAGCAGCACCACGGCCACGGCCATCAGGCCCCACACGGCCAGCGTGACGCGCCGCTGGCTGGCCATGGCCTCGCCGTCGGCCACTTCGGCCACCACCCACCAGCCGCCACCGGTCTTGCGCACCAGCGCCCAGGGGTTCTCGGCGCCGGTGCCCAGCACGTCTGCGGCCTCGCGCACAAAGCCGTCCTGCGATGCAGCCAGCGCTTCAAAGAAGGGGCGCGCCTGCGGGTAGGCCTCCAGCACGCGCTTGCCGCGCGCCGTGGGGTGGTACACGAACACGGCCTGGTCCAGCGAGGTGCCAGGGTTGATCACGTAGGTGCCGCCGTGTTCGAAGAACTTCGTCTGCGCCACCTGCTTTTGCAGCATGGCGTGGAACACGCTGATGTCGTTGCCGATGAACAGCAGCGCAATGACCTTGCCCGAGGCGTCCTTGGCGGGCAGGTAGTGGCCCATGAAGGGCTTGCCGTTCACCACCGTGACGCCAGTAAAAGGCTCGCCCTTGGACACCGTGGCGTAGGCCGGGTCGGTGCGGCCAAGCGGCGTGCCCATCTGGCGCTCGCCCTTGTCGTTCTTGACCGAGGTGGTGATGCGGATGAAATCGTCGCCCTTCTTGGCGAACACGGTGGCAATGCCGCCCGTCTCGCTGGCGAATTTGTCGACCGAGCCATAGTCCTCGTTGACCAGCGCGCCGTAGCTGCGCAGCTCGCCCGAGGCTTCGTCGAGCTGCATGGCGGCCTCGAAGTAGCGCTGAAAGCCCTTCATGGTCAGCTGCACCAGCTCGCGGTTGGTGTTGTCGGCCGCGTCCAGCGACTGCGCCACGCTCTGTGCCGTGTCGCCCACGCTGGCCACCACCTGGGCACGGGTGCTGCGCTCGGTCAGCACGGCAATCGCCAGCCCCACCAGCACCAGCACCAAGGCCACCAGCGCAATGGCGGTCAACGTGACCTGGCGCGCGACGGATCGGTTGTTGGCAAGGGATGCGGGCATGCGGGGTGTCTCCTGGAATGGAATGCGAAAAGCCGGCTGGGCCGGTCTGCATTCACTCTAAGCGCAGCACCTTGTTACATTTATTCACGCATTCCCTTACGCATTCGCGCGTATTGGTGCCGACCGCCGAAACGATCTATGCGGGGTGCGGGGCGCGGCTGCGCAGGGCCAAGTCCCGCCAGCCGAGCCCCTGTGACGTGCCTGCCGCCGGGGTGTATTCGCACCCCACCCAGCCCGTGTAGCCCAGGGCGTCGATGGTGTCGAGCAGGAACGGGTAGTGCAGCTCGCCCCGGTCGGGCTCATTGCGTGTGGGCACGCCCGCCACCTGGATGTGGGCCACGCGGCCCGTGGGCAGGTAACGCTGCAGCTTGCCGTGCAGGTCCCCCTCCACCAGCTGGCAGTGGTACAGGTCCATCAGCACCTTCAGGTGGGGCACCTGGGCCGCATCGAGCAGCTCGTGCGCATGATCCTGCCGGTTCAGGAAATAACGCGGCACGTCGCGCAGGTTGGTGGGCTCGATGAGGATGTCACACCCTGCACGCGCGGCCTGCTCTGCCGCCCAGCGCAGGTTGCCCACGCACAGGGCCTTGAGCGATTCGCGCTCCACCCCCGGCGGCACGGTGCCGCACAGCAGGTTGATGAACGGGCAGCGCAGTTGCTCGGCATACCGCAGGGCCTCCAGCACCCCGGCGCGAAACTCCGCCTCCCGACCCGGCTGCGCGGCGAGGCCCCGTGCGCCCTGGTCCCAGGCGTGGGCCATGTCGGTGGGCCCGAACCCGCCCGCCGGGGCGTTGAACAGCACCAGCTGCAGGCCGTTGTCCTGTAGCCGGGCAGCGATCTCGCGGGGATCGAAAGCGTAGGGGAAGTGCAGTTCCACCGCCCGGAACCCGTCGTGCGCCGCAGCCGCAAAACGGTCGAGCAAGGGCAGCTCGGTGTACATCAGGCTCAGGTGGGCGGCAAACTGGGGCATGGGGGCAGTGCGAAGAGGCAACTTCAAAGCGCCGCAGCTTATCGTGTAGCCAACGAGCCCATTGCCCGCCCAGAGCGCCGTGGAGCCTGAATTTGTGCCAAATTCGCCTCTAGCGCCAGTTTCATATGCCTTTACAGCTATACATTTTATAGCAATCTCAGGATCACCCATGCGCATCGGAGAACTCGCCCAACGCACCGGCACCACGCCCAAGGCCATTCGGCTGTATGAGTCACGGGGCCTGCTGGGCACGGTGGCGCGCGCGGGCAGCTACCGCCACTATGGCGAGGCCGATGTGGCCCGCGTGTTGCTGATTCGCAGGGCCCAGGCGCTGGGTTTTCGGCTGTCGGAGCTGGACGGGCTGCCCCACATCGACACCGCCGCTGGCTGGAACCGTGTGGCCCAACTGGTGGCCGGGCGGCGGGCCGCCGTGGCGCAGGAGCTGGCGCGCCTGGCAGCGCTGGACGCACAGCTGGCGCTGTTGGAAGACGAACTGCACACCTGCGACACGCTGGCCGTGCCCGTGGCACCCGAAGCCTGCGCTGCACCCTCCACACTGGCGGAGGCACCTCCAGCGCACAACCCCGCGCAATTTGGTGCAACGACCACAGCGGGCGCTGCGAGATCCACCGCGACTTGACCTGACCGCTTGACTCTGCCCCGTGGGGCAAGGTGACCATGGCGCCATCAACAACACCGAGATGGAGCGTCTGTGGCAGAGCAACACAACATTCTGGTCATCCTGGGCCACCCCGCCCCCGGGAGCCTGTGCGCGGGCATGGCACGTGCCTATGCCGAGGGCGCCCGGCACGCCGGGGCGCAGGTGCGCTTTCTGGACGTGGGTCAGCTGACCTTCAACCCCCTGTTCCAGGGCTACGGCGCTGCCCAGCCGCTGGAACCCGACCTGCTGGCAGCGCAGGCAGACATCAGCTGGGCGCACCACCTGGTGTGGGTGTACCCCATCTGGTGGGGCGCCATGCCCGCGCTGCTCAAGGGTTTTATCGACCGCGTGCTGCTGCCCGGCTACGCGTTCAAGTACCGCAAAGGCTCATCGCTGTGGGACAAGCTGCTGACCGGCCGATCGGCCGAGCTGCTGGTGACCATGGACTCGCCGCCCTGGTACTTCCGCTGGGTCACGCGCATGCCGGGGCACCACCAGATGAAGAAGGCCATCCTGGAGTTCTGCGGCATCCGGCCCGTGCAGGTGCACAGCTTTGGCCCCGTGCGCAGCGCCAGCGCCGACCGGCTAGCACTGTGGGTGGAAAAGGCGCGGCAACTGGGGTTGCGCCAGGGCGCGCGTTCCGCACCGGGCAAACCGCGCCCGGCACCTGTTACTTCGTCGCCTTCGCCGTGAAGGCCTGCACTGCAGCACGGCCCACCGCCGAGTCGTCGGTGAAGAAGCCGTCGATGCGCGCGCGCAGGTAGGCCGTGATCTCGGCCACGCTGTCGCCGCGCACGATGCCATCAGTGATCGGCGCCTTCTTCAGACCAGCGGGCAGGAAGGCGTTTTCGGGACGCAGCGTCCAGATATGCACCGCCAGCCCGGCGGCATGGGCCTGCGCGACCAGCGGCGTGGGCTCGCCGGGCACACCGTCCTTCACCGGCACCACCAGGGTCTTGAATGGCCCAATGGCGTTGGCGTAAGTGGCTACCTGCTGCAGGCCCTCGGGCGTGATCAGGTCGGCATAAGCGCGTGTGTTGGCCGCGCCCTGCGCCACAAAGTCATACGGCCGGCCCGAAGGGGCGACCAGCTGCACCAGGCGCACGCTGCTGAGCTTGCGGATCGCCTGCAGGTTGCTGACCTCGAACGACTGCACGAACACGGGCGCGTCCTTGTGGTTCCAGCCGTTCTTCTCCAGCACGGCCAGCAGCGGCGCCTCCAGCGGCAGGCCGATGGACTGGAAGTAGGTGGGGTGTTTGGTCTCGGGGTAGATGCCGATGGTGCGACCGGTCTTGGCTGTGGCCGCCTTGGCCAGGTCGATCACTTCCTGCAAGGTGGGCACCTCGAACTGGCCGTTGTAGGCCACGTTGGCCGGGCGCTGTGCAGGGATGCGTTCGCGGGCGCGCAGGGTTTTGAGCTCGGCCAGCGTGAAGTCTTCGGTGAACCAGCCGGTGATGGCCTGGCCGTCGATGGTCTTGGTGGTTTTGCGGCCCGCAAACTCGGGGCGGTCCACCACGTCGGTGGTGGCTTCCTTCACCGAGCCATCAGCGCCCAGGATGGCGATGGCGTTCTCGTGCCGCGCCACCAGCACGCCGTCCTTGGTGATGACCAGGTCGGGCTCGATGATGTCGGCGCCGTCGTCAATGGCCTTCTGGTACGCGGCGAGCGTGTGCTCCGGCCGCAGGGCCGATGCGCCCCGGTGGGCAATGACGGTGGGGGTGGGCGGCCAGGCCTGGGCGACGGCGCCCAGCGCCCAGGTGGTCAACAGCGCGGCAGCGGTCACGGCGCGCAGTGCAATGCGTTTCATGCGGGTCTCCTACAAACGGAGCCCGCACCTTAGCCGATGCGGTTGACAGCGGCGTGTCGCCGGGGCGTACACCCCGGTAAGCGCTACGCGTGTTCGAAGTGGAAGACGGCCGTGCCCGCGCGCGCATTGGGCAGCCAGCGCACTTCCTGTCCATCCTGCAGGCCGAAGGCATCCAGGATGCGCAGGCTGTTCTTGGTGGCCAGCACTTCGAAGTCCTTGTAGGTGCCCACGCGGATGTTGGGCGTGTCGTACCACTGGTAAGGCAAGCGCCGCGTCACGGGCATGCGTCCGCGCAGGATGGACAGGCGGTTGGGCCAGTGCGCAAAGTTGGGAAACGCCACCACACCCGTGCGGCCCACGCGCGCCGTTTCGCGCAGCATGGTTTCGGCATTGCGCAGGTGCTGCAGCGTGTCGATCTGCAGCACCACGTCAAAGCTGTTGTCGTCGAACATGGCCAGCCCCTCGTCGAGGTTGAGCTGGATCACATCCACTCCGCGCTGCACGCAGGCCAGCACGTTGGCGTCGTCGATCTCCACACCATAGCCGCTGCAGCCGCGCTCGCGCTGCAGGTAGTCGAGCATGGCGCCGTTGCCACAGCCCAGGTCGAGCACGCGCGAGCCGGGGGGCACCAGGCGCGCCAGGGCTTGCATCGCCGCTTTTTCGGTCATGGTTGCAACTCCTTGGCAATGCTATCGAAGTAAGAGCGCATGACGCCCATGTACCGGGCGTCATCGAGCAAAAAGGCATCGTGCCCGTGGGGCGCATCGATCTCGGCGTAGCTCACGCTGCGGCGGTTGTCGAGCAGGGCCTTCACGATCTCGCGGCTGCGCTTGGGCGAAAAGCGCCAGTCGGTGGTGAAACTCACCAGCAGGAACCTGGCCTGCGCCCGGGCCAGGGCCCGTGTGAGGTTGCCGGCATGGGTGCGCGCGGGGTCGAAGTAGTCCAGCGCCCGGGTGATGAGCAGGTAGGTGTTGGCGTCGAAGTAGTCGCTGAACTTGTCGCCCTGGTAGCGCAGGTAGCTTTCGATCTGGAACTCGATGTCCTGCGTGCTGTATTTCAGGTCGATGCCTTCACGCAGCTGACGCCCGAACTTCTCGTTCATCACGTCGTCGCTGAGGTACGTGATGTGGCCGATCATGCGGGCAATGCGCAGGCCACGCTTGGGGATCACGCCGTGGCGGTAAAAGTGGCCGCCGTGGAAGTCCGGGTCGGTCACGATGGCGCGGCGGGCGACTTCGTTGAAGGCGATGTTCTCGGCCGTGAGGTTGGGCGCACTGGCCACCACCACCGCGTGGCGCATGCGCTCGGGGTACTGCAGCGTCCAGCTGAGCGCCTGCATGCCGCCCAGGCTGCCACCCAGCACAGCCGCCAGTTGCTGGATGCCCAGGCGGTCCAGCAACCGCGCCTGGGCGTTGACCCAGTCTTCCACTGTGACCACGGGGAAGTCCGCGCCATAAACCTCGCCGGTGTCCGGGTGGTGGTGCATGGGCCCGGAGGAGCCAAAACACGAGCCCAGGTTGTTCACGCCGATGACGAAGAAGCGGTCGGTGTCCACGGGCTTACCGGGGCCGATCATGTTGTCCCACCAGCCTTCGCTCTTGTCCTGCCCGGCGTACACGCCCGCCACATGGTGCGAGGCGTTGAGGGCGTGGCACACGAGCACGGCGTTCGAGCGGTCGGCATTGAGCGCGCCGTAGGTCTCAAAGACCAGGTGGTAGTCGCGGATGGACGCGCCGCTTTGCAGCGGCAGCGCATCCGGGAAATGCATGGACTGGGGTGTGGCGATGAACGACATAGTTGGAACTGGTAAGCCCTCACGTTCCACCGCTTGCACACGCCGCAAGCCCCTCGAGGAGCCGCTGTCACCGAGGGCAAAACCTCGGCAAAAAAATACCCGGCGTCGCTAAAAACGAGGCCGGGCAGGTGTGTCGGACGGGTCTTTAGCAGAATTTATAAAGCGCCCGCAAGCTGTGGCAAATCGGCGCGTGCGGCAAATATACCAAAGCAGCGCCGCGTCGCCCAGCCCGTCGCACCGATCAGGTCAGCCTGCGGACGAAAAAATCGCCAGCAGCCCCAACACCAGAAAGATGGCGGCAGACACCAGATGCACCGCGCGGATGGGCACCTTGCGCGTGATGCGCTCGCCCAGCCAGACCACGGGCGCATTGGCCAGCATCATGCCCAACGTGGTGCCCGCCACCACCCAGAGGTAAGCGTTGTATTTGGCAGCCAGCATGACCGTGGCGATCTGGGTCTTGTCGCCCATCTCGGCCAGGAAGAATGCGACCACGGTGGTGCCAAACACACCCCAGCGTGGCGATCCGTCGGCTTCGCCTTCGTCCAGCTTGTCGGGGATCAGCATCCAGACCGCCATGGCGATGAACGAGGCGCCCAAAATCCAGCGCAGCACCTGGGGGCCCAGGAACGTGGTCACCCAGGCACCGACAGCGCCGGCCAGGCCGTGATTGACCAGCGTGGCCACCAGGATACCCAGCACGATGGGCCAGGGTTTGCGAAAGCGTGCCGCGAGCACCAGAGCGAGCAGCTGCGTCTTGTCGCCCATCTCGGCGAGCGCGACGATGGCGGTGGAAATGAAGAAGGCTTCCATGGGGGAGGGGGTCCTATCCGGCCGGATGGGTGGAAAACGCATTGACTGCACCCCGACTCCGGCCATGTGGATCGGTTTGCAGTCAATGGTCTCGCCCAGCTCAAAAAGCCGCATACGCCATAGGTCTCAAACAACCCAAGTGTGTTGACGCATGCCCCCGGCGCATTGCGCGGCCGGGCGGGCTACTCCCCAAAGACCCGCGGATTTTACCCTATGGTTTGCCCTGAAATTCCCCGAAAAACCACGCTGCCCCGGTGTTTTGAGCCCATCTGCCCAGAAATAAAACCCCACGGGCCCCATAAAGTGATTAATAATGGATTCGCTTTTCTGCTTGCAGAAGGGCAGTTAGCTTAGCGGTGAATGGTCAGTTTCGCGTCTTTGAAGTCGTCACAGGTTTGTTGATTGCGTCGGGCTCCATCGCGTTTTTGTGTTTTTTCAGGAGTCCTTCATGGGCAACAAACTTTACGTGGGCAACCTGCCCTACTCTTTCCGCGACGAAGATCTGCAGCAGACCTTCAGCCAGTACGGCTCGGTTGGCAGCGCCAAGGTCATGATGGAACGTGACACCGGCCGCTCCAAGGGTTTCGGCTTTGTCGAAATGGGCAGCGATGCTGAAGCCCAAGCCGCCATCCAAGGCGTGCATGGTCAAAACTTCGGTGGCCGTGACCTCGTGGTCAACGAAGCCCGCCCTATGGAGCCCCGCGCTCCCCGTAGCGGTGGCTTCGGTGGCGGCAATGGCGGCGGCGGCGGTTACGGCGGTGGCCGTAGCGGTGGCGGCGGCTACGGCGGTGGCGGCGGTGGTGGTTACGGCGGTGGCCGTAGCAGCTACTAAAAAGTCCTTATCGGCAGTCCTCAGGGCCTGCCGACGGCAAAAAAAGGAGCCTTCAGGCTCCTTTTTGCGTTCTGGCGCGGCACGGACACCACAGCGCGCAAAGCCCCTTGCTTTTTCCCCAAAAGTGTGGCGCATAATGGTCTGGCGGGTTTGGCCCGCATTTCAAGTTTGCGGTGATCCGTCAGTTTCGCGCTGAGAGCGTCATTGAGATTAGCTGGCTGCGTTTTGGGGACTCCATCGCTTTATTCATGTGTTTTTGAGGAGTCCCTCGATGGGCAACAAACTGTACGTCGGCAACCTGCCTTACTCGGTGCGCGACGGTGATCTGGAACAGGCCTTTGGCCAGTTCGGTGCCGTGACCAGCGCCAAGGTCATGATGGAGCGCGACACGGGTCGCTCCAAAGGCTTTGGCTTTGTGGAGATGGGCAGCGACGCAGAAGCCCAAGCCGCCATCAACGGCATGAACGGCCAACCCCTCGGCGGTCGCAGCATTCTGGTGAACGAAGCCCGCCCCATGGAACCACGCCCACCCCGTAGCGGTGGTTTCGGCGGTGGTGGTGGTGGCGGCTACGGCGGCGGCCGCAGCGGTGGTGGCGGATATGGCGGCGGCCGTGAAGGCGGCGGTGGTTATGGTGGTGGCCGCGAGGGCGGCGGCGGTGGATACGGCGGCGGCCGCGAAGGTGGTGGCGGGGGCTATGGCGGCGGTGGCCGCAGCGAAGGTGGCTTTCGCAGCCCGTACGGCTCGGGTTCGCGCAACGGTGGTGGCGGCGGCCGCAATGGCGGCGGTGGTGGCTACGGTGGCGGCGGCAACGGCGGCTACTGAACCACACCCGTTTTTCTGTCACAAGGGCCCTTCAGGGCCCTTTTTCATGGCAGCTGCACGTCGAGATAGCAATCTCCATCGCCCCCGGCGCCTTGGGGCGCCTTGTGCAATCCCGCCCCTACTGCATTTCGCTCTGGCGGCGCTTGCGCGGGCGGCCCGCCAGCACCTTGTCAAACAATGGGTTGGGCAGCATGCGCAGCAGCTTGGCGACCACGCCCATTTGCCAGGGGATGACCCGGTAGCTCACGCCCGCCTGAATGGTGCGAAACGCCTGGTCGGCAAAATCGGCGGGCTGCATCAAAAACGGCATGCTGTAGCGGTTCTGTTGCGTGAGGGGGGTGTCGATGTAGCCCGGCGACACCGTCACCACGCGCACGCCGTGGGGGCGCAATTCACCCCGCAGGCTTTCGCAGTAGCTGATGACAGCCGCCTTGCTGGCGCAGTAGGCGCCATGGCCGGGCAACCCCCGGATGCCGGCCACGCTGCCGATGCCCACCAGGGTGCCGCTGCCGCGCTGCACCATGGCGTCTACAAACGGCTGGAACGTGGCCGCCATACCGATGTTGTTGGTGGCAAAGGTGCGTGCCATGACGTCGATATCGTCCCGCACCGCTGTGTCCATGCCCACGCTGATGCCGGCATTGGCGATCACTACATCCGGCACACCCTGGCGTGCGATGCAATCGCGCCCTGCAGCCACGATGCTGTCAGTCACCGACACATCAGCACTATAAATTTCATAGCTTTCAGGGCTTATTCCTTGAGCACTTGCCCATGTTTTGACTTCGGAAGTGCGCCGCGCCACCAGAGCCAGGCGAAACCCCGCTTGGTGGTAGCGCTGGGCCAGCGCTTGGCCGATGCCACTGGATGCGCCGGTGATGAAGACAAGGGGAGTGGTCATGTGCATTCCGACAGTGGGCGGCTAGGCAGGATAGGTGGAGGCTACCGCGTGGTGCCCGGCAGGATCATGCCGCGCACGCGCCCGCGCAGTTGCAGCACCTGGTCGAGGTTGTCGTAATCCATGCTGTCGGCGGTGAAGCGGTCGTTGCCACGGGTGAGCGTGACCGGCTGATCAGAACGCACCCGCTCGGTGTTGGTGAAGGCATGCAGAAACTCACCACGGAACTCCATGGGGGGCTGCGCTGCCGCCCCGGGCTTGGCGGGCAGCGGTTCACGCTTGACGATGGCGTTGCCGAACAACTGCACTTCGGAGCCATCGGCATTGCTCAGGGCCCGGTTGGCTGTGGCCACGGTGACCCGGCCATCGAGGCTGACCGAACGCATGCGGACCTGATCGATCTCCAGCGTGTCGGTGTCGGGGTAATGGCGCGCCTCGTCACCTTGCACCTCGCTCTGCAGGCGGCCCGTGGCATCGAATGTCTTCACCGAAAAGGACTTCATGAAATAGTCCGGCTGGTGCTGCACGGGCCGGTCAATCGCAGGCAACTGGGGCATGGGCGCGTTACGCACCAGCCACCAGGTGCCCAGGGCCAGCAGGCCCATCAGCACCACGGGCAGGTAGATCGAGAGCTGGTCCCAGCCCTGGCGGATCACGCGGATCATGCGGTGTAGTCCGCCAGCAGCGCCGCATAGCGGCCCGTGGCCACCAGCAGCAGGTCGCACAGCTCGCGCGCCGCACCGTCGCCCCCGCGCGCCTGGGTGACGAAGTGGGCCGCGTGGCGCACCTCGGTCTGGGCGTTTGCGGGCGCGCAGGCAAAGACGCTGCGGCGCATCACGGGCAGGTCGGGCCAGTCGTCGCCCATGGCAGCCGCCTGCGCCCAGGTCAGGCCCAGGGTGGCCAGCATCTGCTCCGCGGCGGGGCGCTTGTCTTCGGTGCCAAACACGGCGTGCTCCACGCCCAAGGCCTTGAGGCGCACGCGCAATGGGGCAGAGTCGCGACCGGTGATGACGGCGGGGGTGATGCCTGCCTTTTGCAGCAGCTTGAGGCCGTGGCCGTCCAGGGTGTTGAAGCGCTTGAGGGTCTCGCCCGTTTCGCTGAAGTACAGGCCGCCGTCGGTGAGCACACCGTCCACGTCGAAAAAGGCCACGCGCACGCCCTGGGCGCGCAGCAGCAGCTCCGGGTCAATCTGCAGGGCAGGAGAGGGAGAGGTCTGAGGAACCAGCGCCATCGTCAGATCACCTTCGCCCGCATCAGATCGCCGATGTGCACCGCGCCCACCAGGGCGCCCGCTGCGTCCACCACCAGCACGCTGGTGATGGCGTGGGCTTCCATCATTTCGGCGGCGTCCACGGCCAGGGCGTCGGGGGCAATGCGGCGCGGGTTGACGTGCATGACCTGGGCTGCGGTGGTGGACCGCAGGTCCGCCCCGGCCTCGATGCGGCGGCGCAGGTCGCCGTCGGTGAAGATGCCCAACAGCTGCCCGTCGGCATCGACGATGGCCGAGGCGCCCAGGCCCTTAGCGCTCATCTCGCGCATGAGGTCGCTGAACGAGGCATCGGGGGCCACGCGCGGCACCTCGGTGCCCGAGCGCATCACGTCGCTCACATGGGTGAGCAGCTTGCGGCCCAGCGCGCCGCCAGGGTGCGAGCGGGCAAAGTCTTCGGGGCGGAAGCCCCGGGCGTCCAGCAGGGCCACAGCCAGCGCGTCGCCCATGGCCAGCTGGGCCGTGGTGCTGGCGGTGGGGGCCAGGTTCAGCGGGCAGGCTTCGCGCGCCACGCTGCAGTCGAGCACCAGGTCGGCATAACGCGCCAGGGTGGACTGCAGGCCGCCCGTCATGGCGATCATGGGCGCGCCCAGGCGCCGCAGCACGGGCAGGATGGCCGTGAGTTCGCCACTTTCGCCGCTGTTGGAGATGGCCAGCACCAGATCGTCGCCGGTGACCATGCCCAGGTCGCCGTGGCTGGCCTCGGCAGGGTGCACAAAAAAAGCGGGGGTGCCGGTGGAGGCCAGTGTGGCGGCGATCTTGCGCCCCACGTGGCCACTTTTGCCCATGCCCATCACCACCACGCGGCCCCGGGCCTGCAGCACCATCAACACCGCCTGGGCAAACACACCATCCACGCGGGCCGCCAGGCCATTCAGGGCCTCCACCTCGATGTGGAAGGTCTCGCGGGCCAGGCGCAGGGCCTGGTCGGCATCAAAAGGGGGCAGCGCGGCGGGGGCGGGAGTCATGCAAGGATTCTATCGACCGGGCATGCCTGCCGGGCCGTCGCATGGGCCAAGTCCACTGGCACGGTCCGTGCATCCGGGTAGAAAAGCCCTTGCCCGGCCCACAAGGCTTGCCAGACTTGCACAAACAGGGAGGCAGCAGCGGCCTGCAGCCCCGGCCAATGGCTTGCTTGAATCCTGTGTTACACAACGCAAGCCTCGGATAGCATCGAACCCATGTCTTCTCTCGCCCTCACACTGCTTTACCTGCTGGCCGCGGTGCTGGGCGTGGTGACCTGCCGCAGCCTCAAGCTGCCGCCCATGCTGGGCTACCTGGCGGCCGGGGTGCTCATTGGCCCGCACGCGCTGGCACTGGCGCAAAACTCCGAAGGCGTACGCCACCTGGGCGAGTTTGGCGTGGTGTTCCTGATGTTTGCCATCGGGCTGGAGTTCAGCCTGCCCAAGCTGCGCGCCATGCGCAAGCAGGTGTTTGGCCTGGGGCTGATGCAGGTGGTGCTGACGATGGCGGTCGTGTCCGGCATGGCACTGGCGTTGTCGCGCTGGGCGGGTGGGGTGTGGGACATGGGCTGGCAGACGGCGCTGGCGCTGTCGGGCGTGATGGCCATGAGCAGCACGGCGATTGTGGTCAAGCTGATGGCCGAGCGGGCCGAGCTGGAGAGTGAACACGGCCGGCGGGTGATGGGCATCCTGCTGTTCCAGGACCTGGCGGTGGTGCCGCTGCTGGTGCTGATCCCGGCGCTGGGGTCGTCGCCCGACCAGCTGCTGACCTCGCTGGGCTGGGCGCTGATCAAGGCCACGGTGCTGGTGGGCCTGCTGCTCACGGGCGGCCAGCGGCTGATGCGCTGGTGGCTCACGCTGGTCGCGCGGCGCAAGAGCGACGAGCTGTTCATGCTGAACCTGCTGCTGATCACGCTGGGCCTGGCCTGGCTGACCGAGCTGGCGGGCCTGAGCCTGGCGCTGGGCGCTTTCATTGCGGGCGTGCTGGTGTCCGAAACCGAATACCGCCACCAAGTGGGCACGGACATCCGGCCCTTTCACGACGTGCTGCTGGGCCTGTTCTTCATCACCATCGGGATGATGCTGGACTGGCACATCCTGGTGGACCGCTGGGCGCTGGTGTTGATGCTGCTCACGGTGCCCCTGGTGCTCAAGCTGGGGATCATCCTGGTGCTGGCGCGGGGCATGGGCGCGACCACCGGTGTGGCGCTGCGCACCGGGCTGTACCTGGCGCAGGCCGGCGAGTTCGGCTTTGTGCTGCTGTCGCTCACGCAGAACAACGGGCTGGTGCAGCCAGCGCTGATGAACCCCATCCTCGCGGCCATGGTGCTGTCGATGCTGGCCACGCCCTTCCTCATCATGTATAGCAACCGCATCGTGATGAAGCTGGTGGCCAGCGACTGGCTGCAGCAGTCGCTGCAGATGACATCGATTGCGCGCAAGTCCATCAACACCAGCAAGCACGTGATCATCTGCGGCTACGGCCGCTGCGGACAGAACCTGGCGCGCATGCTGGAGCACGAGGGCATCCCCTACATGGCGCTGGACCTGGACCCGGACCGCGTGCGCCAGGCCGCTGCGGCCGGCGACTCGGTGGTGTATGGCGACGCCACCCGTCTGCAGGCGCTGATGGCGGCGGGCCTGGTGCGCGCCAGCGCCGTGGCCGTGACCTACATCGACGTGCCCGCCGCGCTGAAGGTGCTGGCCAATGCCCGGTCGCACGCGCCACAGGTGCCGGTGGTGGTGCGCACGCAGGACGACCTGTACCTGGACAAGCTGCAGGAGGCCGGTGCGACCGAAGTCGTGCCCGAGGCCATCGAAGGCTCGCTCATGCTCGCCAGCCACGCCCTGGCCCTGGTGGGCGTGCCCATGCGCCGCGTGCTGCGGCTGGTGCAGGACCAGCGCGATGCGCGCTACAACCTGCTGCGCGGCTACTTCCATGGCGCGGACGACGACACGGTGAACGAACGCGACCAGGAGCGCCTGTCCACCATCAACCTGCCCCCGGGCTCCACCGCCCTGGGCCGCAGCCTGGGCCAGCTGGCCCTGCCCGCCATGGGTGTGCGCGTGGTCAACCTGCGGCGCGGCAATGGCCATGTGAGCGCGGCAGTGGACGAGGCCCTGCTGGCCGAAGGCGACACGCTGGTGCTGTCGGGCCATCCGGCCGCGCTGGCGCTGGCGGAAGACAAGCTGCTGAAAGGCTGACCGGCCCAGGGCCCGCCACTGGCAGCTCAGCGGGTGGTTGGGCACCCTATTTGAATGAAATCGGCCTGTAGCGATAGTGCAATATGCGCTGACAGCTACATAATTAATAGCAAACTACAGCAGCTCTTCAGGCCCAGGCCGCCCGAACAGGTAGCCCTGGAACTGGCGGCAGCCGTTGCGCAGCAGGAAGCTGCGCTGCCCTTCGGTTTCCACGCCCTCGGCCACCACGTCCAGGCCCAGGCTGCGGGCCAGCGTGATGATGGTGCAGGCGATGGTGGCGTCGTTGGGGTCGGTGAGCACGTCGCGCACAAAGCTCTGGTCGATCTTGAGCTGGTCCAGCGGCAGGCGTTTGAGGTAGCTGAGCGATGAGTACCCGGTGCCAAAGTCGTCGAGCGAAAAGCCCACCCCCAGCGTGCGCAGCGCCTGCATCTTGAGGATGCTGTCCTCCACGTCGTGCAGCAGCAGGCTTTCGGTGAGTTCGAGCTTGAGCAGGCGCGGGTTGGCGGCCGCATCGCGCAGCGCTGCCAGCACCTGCTCCACAAAATCGGGCTGGCGGAATTCCTGGGCACTCACGTTCACGGCCAGCGTCCACGCGGCTTTCGCCGGGGCGGTGGCCCACTGGGCCAGCTGGCGGCAGGCCAGGGCCAGCACCTGGCGCCCCAGGGGCAGGATGAGCCCCGTCTGCTCGGCCAGCGGGATGAAATCGGCGGGCGAGACCATGCCGCGCTGCGGGTGTTGCCAGCGCACCAGCGCCTCGGCCCCCAGCAGGTGGCCGGTGGCGTCCACCACCGGCTGGTAGTGCAGCAGGAACTCGTTGCGCGCCAGGCCCTGGCGGATGTCGCCCTCCAGCGCCGAACGCGCCGACGCGGCAGCCTGCATGGCGGGGTCGAAAAAGCACAGGGTGTTGCGCCCCTGCGCCTTGGCCTGGTACATGGCCAGGTCGGCGCGCTTGAGCAGCTCTTGCACGGGCTGCTGCGCGTCCTGGAACAGCGCAATGCCGATGCTGGGGGTGCTGTGCATGTCGCAGCCATCCACGACATAGGGCTGGTTCAGCGCCAGCAGCACCTTCTGGGCCAC
The DNA here is from genome assembly GCF_052045435.1 of Acidovorax sp. 22279. Lineage (NCBI taxonomy): Bacteria > Pseudomonadati > Pseudomonadota > Betaproteobacteria > Burkholderiales > Comamonadaceae > Acidovorax > Acidovorax sp. 22279. The sequence goes on along the minus strand of NZ_JBQEOV010000017.1, from coordinate 35,775 downwards.
GGCCTCGGCCTCGGCCGCGGCTTCGACCTCATGGCCGTGCAGGCCCTGCACCACGACCACAAACTCATCGCCACCCAACCGCGCCACGGTGTCGGTGGCCCGCACGCTGGCCCCGATGCGCGCGGCCACCTGCACCAGCAGGCGGTCGCCCCACTCGTGGCCCATGGTGTCGTTGATGCCCTTGAAGTTGTCCAGGTCGAGGAACAGCAGGGCGCCATGGCGGCCGTCGCGCTGGGTGGTGACCACCGCGCGCTCCAGCCGGTCCATCAGCAGCCGGCGGTTGGGCAGGCCGGTGAGTTCGTCGTAGAACGCCAGGCGCTGGATCTCGGCCTCGGCCAGCTTGCGCTCGGTGATGTCGCGGGCCACGCCCCGGTAGCCGGTAAAGCGGCCCTCTTCGTCAAAGATGGGCTCGCCACTGATCGACACCCACACGGGCTTGCCGTCCTGGGACAGGCGCTGCATCTCAAAGTCGTGAAAGACCTGGTGCGCCTCCAGCTGCTCGCGGTGCTCGCGCCATTGCCCTTCGTTGACGAAGGTGTCGGGCAACTCCCAGCGGGTCAGGCCGTAGTGCATCTCATCGGGCACGCCCTCCGTGTGGTACGGGTTGCCGTCCAGCCGCACAAAACGAAACTGGTCGTCCTGCTCCCAGTACCAGTCGGACGACAGGTCCGTCAGGCTGCGCCAGCGCGCCTCGCTCTGGCGCAGGGCCTCCAGCGTGCTCAGGTAGTCGGTGACATCGGTGAACGTGCGCACGCGCCCGCCGGGCTCCAGGGCACGGGTGCGCACCTCGATGTAGCGGCCCTGCCGGGTGCGCCGCACGTAGCTCTGCGGCATGTTCATGCGGCCGCCATGCGCTGCGTATTCCGACGCCACATAGTTGCGGGCCATGGGCTCGATGAGCTGGAACTCGGGGCCGAAGTCGCCCCGCTCGGTCTGAAAGCGCACCACCTCTTCCACCAGCGGCTGCGTGGCCAGCAGGGACTCGGGCAGGTCCAGCAGCTCCAGGTAGCGCTGGTTGTAGACGCGGATGCGCCCCTCGGCGTCGACGTTGGTGATGCCCTGCGAGATGTTGTCCAGGGTGCCTTCGAGGGCCCGGGTCTTCTCGGCCAGCAGGGCGCTGGTGCGGGCCAGTTCGGCCTCCACATGGCTGCGGGCCAGCTCGGCGCGGCGGGCGGTCTCCAGCTGGCCAATGGTGTTCAGCAAGGGCTGCAGAAACTGCACATCGGCGTTGGTGTAACCACCGCTGCGGTTGGCCAGCCCCACCATGGCCACCAGCTCTCCCGCCGCATGGATGGGCAGGCCCAGGTAGGTGCGCAGCGTGGGGTGGCCTGACGGCGTGCCCGCGCTGCGGGCATCGTGGTTGGCATCGTTGCTGAGGACCGGCTCGCCCGTCACCAGCGCAGCGCCCACCAGCGAGTGCAGGTTGTCGAACACCATGCCATCCTCGGCATGCTGGGCGTAGCGCTGGCGCGAGGCCTCGTCCCAGCTGATGTCGGTCATCGCGTGCACGCGCAGATAGGGGTGTCCATCGTCAGCACGCTGCACCTGGCCCACGAGGCCGAACGCGCTCTGGGTCAGCGTCATCAACTCGCCCAGCAGCGCCTCGAACGCCGCCCGGGGGCCCGAGCTGGCAATGAACATGCCCTGGGCCCGCGAGATGGCCTGCAGCAGCCGGTGCTGGCGCGCCAGCATGGCCTCGGCCGCGCGACGGGCACGGGCGCTGGAGGTGCGCTCCAGCACGGCTTCGATCTGCGCGGGCAGGGTGAGCAGGTAGTCCAGCGCCGGGTCCTGCACGGTGAAGTCGTCAAAGCCGTGGCGCATGGCCTGCGCCGCGTGGGTCTCCGCCCCCATGCGCACGATGATGATGGCCGGAACGCCGTCGAGCAGCTGCAGCAGGTCAAAGGCCGATCCGTCCATGGTGCGCTGGGCCGCCAGCACGATGTCGGGCCGGTGGCGCAGCAGGTGGTCGCGCGCCTCGGTGATGGACTCCACCACGTCCACGCGCCAGCCCGACCAGGGGTCGGCCAGCGCCCCCGCCACAGCCTGTGCGTGGGGGTGATCACTCTCGATCAGCAGGACGGAGATGGGCATGGGCCGATCGTCGTGGGGGTTAGGGCACCGCCCGCAGTAGGCGGCGCGAGTTTGTAACGCCAGTGAAACACATTATGGCGTCTGGTGCAGGCGCGCGCGGGGACCGCCGGGCTGTTTACACTCTCGCACTTTCCGTGCCTCGCGCCACTGGCCAGCCCCTGGCGCACACCCAGGCATTGGCCCTGCCCGGGCCTCCCCCGCGTCATCACTCCCCACCCGCCCATGCAGCCCCTCAGCGTCAACCAGTACCTTCGCCAGCACATCCGCACCGTCCCCGACTGGCCCGCGCCCGGCGTGCAGTTCCGCGACATCACGCCACTGCTGCAGGACCCGAAAGTGTTCCGTGTGCTGATCGATGCCTTCGTGCACCGCTACATGGACAAGGCGCTGCGCCCCGACGTGGTGGCGGGCCTGGATGCGCGGGGCTTCATCCTGGGCGCCGTGGTGGCCTACGAACTGAACGTGGGCTTCGTGCCCATCCGCAAGAAAGGCAAGTTGCCCTTCACCACGGTGGAGGAAACCTACGAACTCGAATACGGCAGCGCCACCGTGGAGCTGCACACCGACGCCGTGAAGGCCGGCGACCGCGTGCTGCTGATCGACGACCTGATCGCCACCGGCGGCACCATGATGGCCGGCAAGAAGCTGCTGGAGAAACTGGGGGCCACCGTCACCGAAGGCGCCGCCATTGTCGATTTGCCCGAGCTGGGCGGATCGCAGCGCCTGCGCGATGCCGGCCTGCCGCTGTACACCCTGGTGGACTTTGCAGGGCACTGACCCGAGGAGGGTGGCATGGGTGCACAGCCCCCTGTGGGCGTGCACCACATGACCCCTGGATCAGTTGAGTTCGCCGTACTGCGTGCTGCTGAGGTCGGGAGCGGGACCGTCGGCACCGGGCATTTCGGTGTCCTCAAACCCAGTGGGCTGGGACGGTGGCAGCAGCGGACCGGAGCGCACCGGCACGCCTGGCTTGGCGGCCGCAGCCGTGGCCGCCGATGACCCTGCCGCATTGGCCAGCGCGCGCTTGAACGCGGCCACCTCGTCGGCCTCGATGGGTTCGAAGCGGGCAGAAGAGGCAGGCCGCGTGGCAGCCAGCGGTGCGGGTGCAGACACGAGGGGCGCGGGGGCCGACACCGCACCGAGCGGGCGGCGCGCAGCCAGCGGGGCCGCAGCGGGCGCCAAAGGAGCAGGGGAAACAGGTGCCGCGGCGGGGCGTGCGCCCGCCAGCGGTGCGGGCGACGGGGCCAGGGGTGCCGGGGCAGTGGCCGCTGCTGCTGGCGGACGGCGCACCGCCGTAGAAGCCGCCTGCAACGGCAGCGCAGCGCCCTGGGGCGCCACGCCCTTTTGTGGAATGCCCACCGCCACATGGTCGTTGATGCGCCAGTACACGGCCGTCACCAGGATGTCGTAACGGGTTTTGGCGGTCTGGGCGATGAGCGCCTCGATCTCGCTCAGGCGCACCGTCTCGCCGCCGTATTCCCGGGCCAGGTCCATCATCACCAGGAACTGGCGGCCGCGCTGGTCGAGCGACAACACCTTGAACTTGTAGCTGGCCGACAGCACGCCAGCGCGCACCATGGCGTCGCGCACCACGGTATAGAGCAGCTCACGGCGCTCCATGCGCTCGTTCTTGCGGTTGGCTGCGTGCTCTGGGGGCTGGGGCTCCACGAGGGGCTTGCCCTGGCGCCCAGGTTGCAGGGGCACGGTGGCGTCGGCGTTGAACAGGCCGGAGGGCTCGGCCGCTGCGCGGGGCTTGGCGGGAGCGGGTTTGCGGCTGAACCAACTGAACAGGGACATGGCTTGCTTTCTTCGGATGGTGCCTGGACAAAATCCAAATCGAGTGTAACGCGCCATCCCCCCGCAGAAGGCGGAAGAAGCCCGAGGGAAACCCCCGACAGGCCCCGCCTGTCAGGTGGCCGCAACGCGGCGGCGGCGGTTGCCCAGGCGCTTGGCCAGCACAGCCCCTGCCGCCATGGCCAGACCCAGGGCAATGGCGGGCTGGCGGTTGGTCAGCTCGGTGAAGCGAATGGCCGTGAGGCTCCACAGTTTGCACGGCGCGCTGGCCTGCACGGTGGCGCTGCGTGCACGGTGCGAGAAGAAAGCGCCTTCACCCACCACAGAGCCAGCGCCCACAATCGCCAGACGTAGGCGTTCTTTTTCGTCCTGGTAGTGCACGCTCAGGCTGCCGCTTTCGACCAGGTACAAGGTGCGGTCCGTAGCACCCTGGCTGAAAAGCACTTGGCCCGCCGGCAACACCACCGGGAGCAGGTAGGACGACAGCACCTCCCACTGGGCGGCCGTCAGCGGGTTGGTCATGCTGTCCTCCGCCGTGGTCTGGGCAATGGCATCGATCAGACCTTTGAGGTCCACCTTGGAGGCAACGGGCATGGGAACATTCATGGTCCGCCGAAAGTAACCCTGTTACAGATCGGACACAAGCGCTGTTTACGTCCGTTTACAAGATAGGGCGACCAACGGTCGCTATTTACCGATGCAGAAGCTGGAGAAGATCACGCCGAGCAGGTCATCGGAGGTGAACTCGCCAGTGATGGCGCTCAGGGCGTTCTGCGCCAGCCGCAGCTCCTCGGCCAGCAGGTCCAGCGCCGGGCCCTGGGCCTGCAGTTGGTCAGCAGCTTCCTGCAAGTGCAACGACACGGCCTGCAGCGCCTGCACATGCCGCGCCCGGGCAATGTAGATGCCCTCGGGCGCCGACTGCCAGCCCGCCACGTCCAGCAGCAGCCGTCGCAAGCCGTCCAGCCCCTGACCGGTGCGGGCCGACAGATGCACCGCAGGGCGCCCGGGGTTGGCCGTAGGGGCAACACCGGCCGCGCAGTCCAGCTTGTTCCAGACATCGATCACGGGGATGTTTTTTGGCAATTTATGCCCCAAGGCGCTTTCGATATCTGCGTCGGCAGCTACATATTCAGGAGCACTTTGCCGCGACAGGTCGTGCAGGAACAGCACGGCGTCTGCCCCGGCAATCTCGTCCCAGGCGCGGGCGATGCCGATGCGCTCGACCTCATCGCTGCTGTCCCGCAGGCCGGCGGTGTCGATGATGTGCAGCGGCACCCCTTCGATCTGGATGGTCTGCTGCACCTTGTCGCGCGTGGTGCCGGCAATGGGCGTGACGATGGCCAGCTCGGCCCCTGCCAGCGCATTGAGCAGCGAGCTTTTGCCAGCATTGGGCTGCCCGGCGATGACCACCTTGATGCCCTCGCGCAGCAAAGCGCCCTGGCGCGCGCGCTGCATCACCGAGGCCAACGTTTGCTGCAAGTTCGATAGCTGACCATGCGCATCGGCCTTGCGCAAGAAGTCGATTTCTTCTTCAGGAAAGTCCAGCGTGGCCTCCACCAGCATGCGCAGGTGGATGAGCGCGTCGCGCAGGCTGTGGATTTCTGCAGAAAACGCGCCGGTCAGCGAGCGGCTGGCGCTGCGGGCTGCGGCCTCGGTGCTGGCGTCGATCAGGTCGGCAATCGCCTCGGCCTGGGCCAGGTCGATCTTGTCATTCAGGAAAGCCCGTTCGGTGAACTCCCCGGGTTGGGCCACGCGCAGACCCAGCAGACAGGGGTGGCCGGTGCCCGGATGGGTGGCAGCCCCCGCCTCCAGACAGCGCGCGAGCAGCAGCTGCAGCACCACCGGGCCCCCATGCGCCTGCAGCTCCAGCACGTCTTCGCCGGTATAGCTGTGCGGGCCGGGGAAGTACAGCGCGAGCCCCTGGTCGATGGCCTGGCCCTGTGCATCCCGAAAGGGCAGGTACGTCGCCTCGCGGGGCTTGAGGGTGCGCCCGCACAGCGCCTGCACCAGGGCCTCCAGCCCTTTGCCCGACACCCGCACGATGCCGACGGCCCCGCGCCCGGGGGCAGTGGCGATGGCAACGATGGGGTCGTGGTGGCGGGCAAGCATGGGCAGGGACTTTACAAGGTGACAGAAAAAAGGCCGCTTGCGCGGCCTTCGGGGGTCAGTTCGTGGATGTCAGCGTTGCCGCTGCCGCATCACTTGAACTTGGGCAGATTGAACTGCGGTGGCACGCCCATGCGGGTGTTGATGATCCACTGCTGCGCAATCGACAGGATGTTGTTCGTCAGCCAGTACAGCACCAGGCCGGCCGGGAAGAAGAAGAACATCACGCTGAAGATCAGCGGCATGAACCACATCATCTTGGCCTGCATCGGGTCTGGTGGCGCGGGGTTCAGGGCGGTCTGCAGCAGCGAGCTGGCCGTCATCAGCAAGGGCAGGATGAAGAATGGGTCAGGCGCGGAGAGGTCGTGGATCCAGCCGATCCAGGGCGCATTGCGCATCTCGACGCTGGACAGCAGCACCCAGTAGAGCGCAATGAACACAGGGATCTGGATCATGATGGGGAAGCAGCCGCCCATCGGGTTGACCTTTTCCTCGCGGTAGATGCGCATCATCTCCTGCTGCATCTGCTGCGGCTTGTCCTTCAGGCGCTCGCGCATCTCCATGATCTTGGGATTGATGGCCTTCATCTTGGCCATGCTGGCGTAAGCCTTGGCATTGAGCCAGTAGAACGCGATCTTGAGCAGCAGCACCAGCGCAACGATGGACCAGCCCCAGTTGTTCAGGAGCTTGTGCAGGTTGTCGAGCAGCCAGTACAGCGGCTTGGACAGGATGGTCAGCCAGCCGTAGTCCTTGACCAGTTCCAGGCCGGGGTACAGCTTTTCCATCATGGTCTCGACCTGCGGGCCGGCGAACAGGCGCGCGTCGATGGTCTTGGTGGCGCCCGGCTCGATGGTGCCGAGGGAGGTCAGCATGCCCACGGAGTACAGGTTGGTGTCCACCTTGCGGGTGAAGGGCTCGCGCTGCACGCCGTCGGCCAGCAGCCATGCGGTGGCGAAATAGTGCTGCACCATGGCGACGTAGCCATTGGCCGAGTCCTTGGGAATGTCGACCTTGCCGCTTTCGATGTCCTTGAACTCGATCTTCTGGTACTTCTTGGCTTCGGTGAAAACCGCCGGACCGGTGAAGGTGGAGTAGAACGACGACTCGCCTGGCGGCTTGTTGCCGTCACGCACCAGTTGCAGATACAGCTGGGGCGATACAGCGGCGCTGCCGGTGTTGACGATGTCGTGCTTGACGGCAATGTCATAAGCACCGCGTTTGATGGTCCAGGTCTTGACCAGCTTCACGCCGCCCTGGTCGGGCGACTCGAAGCGGATGCTCATGGAGTCTTCACCGTCCTTGAGTTCGCGCGGGCCGGGAATGGCCGTCATCACCGTCTTGTGCGTGGGGAAAGTGCCGCCCACCAGGCCGGTCTGCGCCACGTAGACACGCTGCGCGCTTTCATCCAGCAACAGGAAGTTGCGGGCCTTGTCGGTCATGTCGGCGTGCTTGAGCAGCTCGGCCTGCGTGAGCGAGCCGCCTTCGCTGTCGAACACCAGGCGATACAGGTCGGTCTTGACCTCAGTGCGTTCGCGTTTGGCAGGCGCAGCCGCTGCGGCAGGCTGCCCGGGCACGGCTGCCGCGCCTTGCGCGGCCGTTGTGGCTGCGGGCACGCTGGTGGCTGGCACGCTGGCAGCCCCGGTCGCGCCGGAGGCCGCGCCTGCGGCAGCAGCAGGGGCTGTCACTGCGGGCGTGGTCGGGAAAAAAGTGGCCTTGTTGCCATTGTGCAGCTGCCACTTGTCCCACAGCAGAACCATGGAAAAGCCAAAAATCACCCACAGGATGGTGCGGCGAATGTCGTTCATGAAGACTTCTTTGGTGAGGATGGGGGAGTGGTGGGAGGGGTGAGCCTGGAGAAAAGCCGCAGGCTGCGCGGCAGATCTTGCGGGACCGGATCATGGCCCCCGTCACACCAGGGGTGGCAGCGTACCAGCCTGCGCACCGTCAGATAACTGCCTGCCGCAGCGCCGTGCTGCTCCAGCGCCTGCAGCGAATAGACCGAGCAGGTCGGTTCAAAGCGGCAGGCCGAACCCAGCCAGGGGCTGAGAAACAGCCGATAGCCTTTGACCACGCCGATCAGCAGGCGCTGCATCATGGGGCAGTCACCGGCTCTGCCACCGGCGGCACAGGCGCAGCAACCGCTGCGCCCGAATGCCGGGTGGCATATCCAAACAGCTGCAGCAGCTCCGCGCGTACCGCCTGCTTGAGCTGGTCGGACGTGGCGCTCACGAACTGCTTGCGATCAAACGCCGAGCGCAGGCGCACCACATGGGCGGCCTGCGGCAAACGCGCCTCAAACGTGGCGCCCACGGTGTAGATCTGCCGTTTGATGGTGTTGCGCGTCACGGCGCGGCGCGCCCAGCGCTTGGGCACCATGGCACCCATCCAGACGCCCTGAACGACAAACAGGGCCTGCGGCCCTTGCGTGTGCGGCAAGGAGCCGGGCCCTGTAGGTGCAACAGCGGCGGCTTGGCTGGCAACTGCGGTGCTGTTGGCGTCCAGTGCCAAACGGTGCAACGCAAAATGCGCCGTGCGGGAGACAGTGCCCCCCGCCATGGCAGCCTGGAACTGCGGCCGGGTTTTTAGCCTGTGCATGCAAGCGCCCCGTTTGGAACCTGGCGGTACAAACCGGGAACAGGCGGGGAGCAGGCCGTAGACCGTATCGGCCTTAGACGGCCAGGCGCTTGCGGCCCTTGGCGCGGCGTGCGTTGATAACGGCACGGCCGCCGCGGGTCTTCATGCGGACGAGGAAACCGTGGGTGCGCGCGCGGCGCGTCTTGGAGGGCTGGTAAGTACGTTTCATGGTGCTATTCCTTGAGGTTCAGTTCCGGACTGCTGCTCTTGAACCCCCTGCAATCTGCACACCCACACAATGTATGAAACATCACCTGGAGGCAGACCCACGGGGCAGAAATAACGGCGCGCCGGGTCAAATCACCCTGAACACATTCAGGGAAACCCAAAATTATCGCAGGCTTGTGGCCGACTGGCAATGCCTTTCGATGGGCAAGCCTTTACCAGCGGGTCGCAGGGGATGCAGCGCCCGACCCTTTCAGGCCACTTCTTCCCCGCATGGCAACCCCGGATTCCCCCGGATGACAGCCGCCTTCAAATTGTGGATAACTCCTTGACAAGCTACAATCCACCGCCTTACCCCGTTCCTCCTATCCACAATAAGAATTCCCCAGAAATGACCGAGGAACCCACCCGCAGCCCTATCAATTCGCCCGGCTCAGATGCCGGTCAGGGCCTGTGGCAAGCCTGCGTTGAGCAACTGGCACAAGACCTGCCAGAACAACAATTCAACACCTGGATCAAGCCCCTGATTGCCCAAGTGGCCGAAGACTTCTCCAAAGTCACGCTGCTCGTGGGCAACCGCTTCAAGCTCGACTGGATTCGCGCCCAGTACGCCGGCCGCATTGCCGCGCTGCTCGAAGGCCTGTATGGCCAACCGGTCACACTGGAGTTAGCACTCGCTCAGCGTGAATCCGTTGCCAGGACTTATGTACGGCCTACATCGCAGGAGCCCTCCAGCCCCGCAGCGCCAGCCGAAACCCCCTCCAGCAGCAACGATGAGGCCTCAGCGGGCGCGTTCCGCAACCGCCTCAACGCCGCCCTCACGTTCGAGACCCTGGTGGAAGGCACGGCCAACCGCATGGCGCGCTCGGCGGCGATGCACGTGGCCGGCATGCCGGGCCATCTGTACAACCCGCTGTTCATCTACGGCGGTGTCGGCCTGGGCAAGACCCACCTGGTGCACGCTGTGGGCAACCGCCTGCTGCAGGACAAGCCCGACGCCAAAGTTCTCTACATCCATGCCGAGCAGTTCGTATCGGATGTGGTTAAGGCCTACCAGCGCCGCACCTTCGACGAGTTCAAGGAGCGCTATCACTCGCTCGACCTGCTGCTGATCGACGATGTGCAGTTCTTCGCCAACAAGGACCGCACGCAGGAAGAATTCTTCAACGCGTTCGAGGCCCTGCTGGCCAAGAAGTCGCACATCGTGATGACGTCGGACACCTACCCCAAGGGCCTGGCCAACATCCACGAGCGGCTGGTGTCGCGCTTCGACTCGGGCCTGACGGTGGCCATCGAGCCGCCCGAACTCGAAATGCGCGTGGCCATTCTGATCAACAAGGCGCGCGTCGAAGGCACCGAGATGCCGGAAGAAGTCGCCTTCTTCGTGGCCAAGAACGTGCGCTCCAACGTGCGCGAGCTCGAAGGCGCGCTGCGCAAGATCCTGGCGTACTCGCGTTTCAACCAGAAAGAGATTTCGATCCAGCTCGCCCGCGAGGCGCTGCGTGATCTGCTGTCCATCCAGAACCGGCAGATTTCTGTGGAAAACATCCAGAAGACGGTGGCCGACTACTACAAGATCAAGGTCGCCGACATGTACAGCAAGAAGCGCCCGGCCAGTATTGCCCGCCCGCGCCAGATTGCGATGTACCTGGCCAAGGAGCTGACGCAAAAGAGCCTTCCCGAGATCGGAGAATTGTTTGGCGGGCGCGACCACACCACGGTTTTGCATGCTGTGCGCAAGATTGCGGGCGAACGCCAGCAGCTGACCGAGTTGAACCAGCAGCTGCACGTGCTGGAGCAGACGCTCAAAGGGTAGCGCCAAGGGTAGATAACTAGCGGGAAACGCCCGTCGGGCAGCCCCACGAAGAAGCGACCCCGTTAAGGGGCAAAATGGCGGGTTATAGATAGCAGGGGGAGGCATGACCTGTGCCGCTGTCCACGCACCGTCCCAAAACCACAAGAGGTTGATGACATGATCGTCCTGAAGGCAACACAAGACAAGGTTCTCGCGGTTCTGCAGTCCGTGGCTGGCATCGTGGAGCGCCGCCACACGCTGCCCATCCTGGCCAATGTGCTGATCCGCAAGACGGGCAATGCCCTGCAGCTGACGACCAGCGACCTCGAAATCCAGATCCGCACCACGGCCGAACTGGGTGGCGACACCGGCGACTTCACCACCACCGTGGGGGCGCGCAAGCTCATCGACATCCTGCGCACCATGCCGGGCGACCAGACGGTCAGCCTCGAATCGGCCCAGTCCAAGCTCATCCTCAAGGGCGGCAAGAGCCGCTTCACGCTGCAAAGCCTGCCGGCCGAAGACTTCCCGCTGGTGCAGGAATCCGCCGCCTTTGGCCCCGTGTTCGCCGTGCCCCAAAAGACGCTGAAGGACCTGCTCGGCCAGGTGTCGTTCGCCATGGCGGTGCAGGACATCCGCTACTACCTCAACGGCATTCTGTTCGTGGCCGAGGGCAAGACCCTGAGCCTGGTCGCCACCGACGGCCACCGCCTGGCCTTTGCCAGCGCTACGCTGGACGTCGAAGTGCCCAAGCAGGAAGTCATCCTGCCGCGCAAGACCGTGATCGAGCTGCAGCGCCTGTTGTCTGATGCGGGTGGCGAGAACCAGCCGCACATCGAGATGCAGTTCGCCAACAACCAAGCCAAGTTCACCTTTGGCGGCATGGAGTTCGTGACCAAGCTGGTCGAGGGCAAGTTCCCCGACTACAACCGCGTGATCCCCAAGAACCACAAGAACAGCATCACCCTGGGTCGCGCCCCGCTGCTGGCCAGCCTGCAGCGCACGGCCATCATGACCAGCGACAAGTTCAAGGGCGTGCGCCTGAACCTGGAACCCGGCACCCTGCGCGTGGCGTCCAACAACGCCGAGCAGGAAGAGGCCGTGGACGAGCTCGACATCGACTACGGTGGCGACACCATCGAGATCGGCTTCAACGTGACCTACCTCATCGACGCCCTGGCCAACATGGGCCAGGACATGGTGAAGGTGGAGCTTTCGGATGGCAACAGCTCTGCGCTGCTGACCATCCCCGACAACGACAGCTTCAAGTACGTCGTGATGCCCATGCGCATCTGAGGCTGCGTGACACCCGCCGTGCACCACAGTCGCAGCGCCACACCGCGAACGCTACTTTATTGATAGCTGCAAGCGCATATTCAATATGCGCTTGCGCCCAATTAGACCATTGAACATATTGGAAACCCCGGTTTCCACGGATCCCAAGGCCCACCATGACCGTTGACAACAACATTCCCTCCGAGCCCGAATCCTCCGGCGTCTCCGGCCATGTGGAGCCCACCGTCAACAAGATCGACACCAACCAGGCCGGCGCCAGCGAAAGCTATGGCGAAGGCGCCATCACCATCCTCGAAGGCCTGGAAGCCGTGCGCAAGCGCCCCGGCATGTACATCGGCGACACCAGTGACGGCACCGGCCTGCACCACTTGGTGTTCGAGGTGGTCGACAACTCCATCGACGAGGCCCTGGCCGGCCACTGCGACGACATCGTCGTCACCATCCACACCGATAACTCCATCAGCGTGACCGACAACGGCCGTGGCATTCCCACCGGCGTGAAGATGGACGACAAGCACGAGCCCAAGCGCTCGGCTGCCGAAATCGCCCTGACCGAACTGCACGCAGGCGGCAAGTTCAACCAGAACAGCTACAAGGTCTCCGGCGGCCTGCACGGCGTGGGCGTGAGCTGCGTGAACGCATTGAGCAAATGGCTGCGCCTGACCGTGCGCCGCGAAGGCAAGGTGCACCAGATCGAATTTGCACGCGGCTTTGTGCAAGACCGCCTGCTGTCCACCGTGGACGGCTTTGAAGTCAGCCCCATGAAGGTGACCGGCGAGACCGAAAAGCGCGGCACCGAAGTGCACTTTTTGCCCGACACCGAGATCTTCAAAGAGAACAACGACTTTCACTACGAGATCCTGGCCAAGCGCCTGCGCGAACTCTCGTTTTTGAACAACGGCGTGCGCATTCGCCTCAAGGACGAACGCAGCGGCAAGGAAGACGACTTCTCGGGCGCCGGTGGCGTGCGCGGCTTTGTCGAGTTCATCAACAAGGGCAAGACGGTGTTGCACCCCACCTCGTTCTACGCCGCAGGCGAGCGCCCGGCAGAGACGTACGGTGGCATCCCCGGCACGCACATCGGCGTAGAAGTGGCCATGCAGTGGAACAGCGCGTACACCGAGCAAGTGCTGTGCTTCACCAACAACATCCCCCAGCGTGACGGCGGCACCCACCTGACCGGCCTGCGCGCCGCGATGACCCGCGTCATCAACAAGTACATCGAAGAAAACGAGCTGGCCAAGAAGGCCAAGGTCGAAGTCACCGGCGACGACATGCGCGAAGGCCTGTGCTGCGTGCTCAGCGTGAAGGTGCCCGAGCCCAAGTTCAGCAGCCAGACCAAGGACAAGCTGGTGTCGAGCGAAGTGCGCGCGCCGGTGGAAGACATCGTGGGCAAGCTGCTCACCGACTACCTGCAAGAAAAGCCCAACGACGCCAAGATCATCTGCGGCAAGATCGTGGAGGCCGCCCGTGCCCGCGAAGCCGCCCGCAAGGCCCGCGAAATGACCCGCCGCAAGGGCGTGCTGGACGGCATGGGCCTGCCCGGCAAGCTGGCCGACTGCCAGGAAAAAGACCCCGCCCTGTGCGAGATCTACATCGTGGAGGGTGACTCCGCCGGCGGCTCTGCCAAGCAGGGCCGCGACCGCAAGTTCCAGGCCATCCTGCCCCTGCGCGGCAAGATCCTGAACGTGGAAAAAGCCCGCTACGAAAAGCTGCTGACCAGCAACGAAATCCTCACGCTGATCACCGCCCTGGGCACCGGCATCGGCAAGGCCGGCGGCACCACCGGCGGCGACGACTTTGATGTGGCAAAGCTGCGCTACCACCGCATCATCATCATGACCGACGCCGACGTCGACGGCGCCCACATCCGCACCCTGCTGCTCACCTTCTTCTACCGCCAGATGCCCGAACTGGTGGAGCGCGGCCACATCTACATCGCGCAGCCGCCGCTGTACAAGGTCAAGGCTGGCAAGGAAGAGCTGTACCTGAAGGACGCCCCCGCGCTCGACGGCTTCCTGCTGCGCATTGCGCTGAACCACGCCAGTGTGACCACCGGCGGAGCCAACCCGCAAACCCTGACGGGCGAGACCCTGGCCGAACTGGCGCGCAAGCACCAGATCGCTGAAAGCGTGATCGCCCGCCTGGGCAACTTCATGGACGCCGAAGCCCTGCGCGCCATTGCCGATGGCGTGAGCCTCAAGCTCGACTCCGTGGCCGATGCCGAAGCCAGCGCCGTGGCCCTGCAAGCCAAATTGCGCGAGCTGAACACCACCGGCGCCCCCGCCGAAGTGGCCGGCGAATTCGATGCCCGCACCGACAAGCCCCTGCTGCGCATCAGCCGCCGCCACCACGGCAACATCAAGAGCAGCGTCATCACGCAAGACTTTGTGCACGGCGCCGACTACGCCGCCCTGGCCGAAGCCGCCGAAACCTTCCGCGGCCTGCTGGTCGAAGGCGCCAAAGCGATGCGTGGCGAAGGCGACAAGCAGAAGGAAGAAAAGGTCGGCGACTTCCGCCAGGCCATGAAGTGGCTGATTGCCGAAGCCGAACGCACCACCAGCCGCCAGCGCTACAAGGGCCTGGGCGAAATGAACCCCGAGCAGCTGTGGGAAACGACGATGGACCCCAATGTGCGCCGCCTGCTTCGCGTGCAGATCGACGATGCGATCGAGGCGGACCGCGTGTTCACGATGCTGATGGGCGATGAGGTGGAGCCGCGCCGGGATTTCATTGAGACGAATGCGCTGCGGGCGGGGAATATCGACGTCTGATCGATCGTGTAGGGCGCCTCATAAGCTGAGAAACTGAGACCCATAAGCTTAGAAACTCATGGGCTCTCAACACATCAATGCGAGAGAACCTTCGCTCCGCATGCCCCTAAAGACCTATCTCATCGTGTAATTTTTACGATTACATCTATCGACATTTCCGTTGCGCTTAACAACGGCACCAAGTTTCCATGAACAGAGATGGGTGCCGTTGAGGGAACTACGAATCTACTTCAGCCACGCATAGAGTTCGTCCCATGCAAGGGATAACAAGCGCTTGGAACGCTGGTCGAGGAATTCGTTTGTCCACGCGTCTTTCCGGTTACCTAGGGCGCTAAGGTGTGGAAGATGAGACGCCTTATCAATAATTAGCTGAGTGGATTCGCCGAATTCGACTCCCTGCTGCTGGCCCTCCAAGAGAATTCTCTGCGCATCTGGATGGGATGCAGCGCCGAGTGCTTGATACAAGATGCGCTTTGCCGGCCAAGCGCGATTTGACACCATCGCGTTTTCAACATGCGGAGCTAGTACAAGATTACCGATACGGTGAACTAAATCGCGGTTTTCGTATATCTTGTCATCCCAATCTGCAGAAGGCTCTTGAGGCGCTATATGCTCTAAAGTTAAATTACGCTGGTCGGTGAACCCTGTGAAGGTTAGGCAAGGCGATACTGCAGGCTTCCCCTTTTTGATTAATCCTGGTGTTTCTTCATCGGCTACCGAATCGTGATATGCAGCAAGAAGGAGAAGTCTAGAAACTTCTCTGCTATTTTTGTAGGCAGGGACGGCTGCCGCTTCCATAACAAATTCTTCACGATTAGCTATACCTCCTTTTTCACCGAGGCGTCTTACCAATTCTGCCTTAAGTGCTTCAAGGTTGACGATGGGAGAAGCGGTTGCTTCACCAGGCTCCTTCCGGAGCTTACGCGCTAGTGCCGGCATATGCTCACTACCGGACAAAATCTCGCGATACTGCGCATCGATATTAGCCGTGCCGCGCCGCGATGCTCTCCAAAGTGCGGAGAAGGCTGCAAGAGCCTTCACAGCCCCTTCAAGCTCCTTAGTCTTAGTTTCACGCTCGGCCTCAGCTGCGCCTAGGGCTTGAGCATAAAATCTAACCATCGGAGCAATGGTGACCGAATGGCCGAGCGAGGATAGAAATGTCAGGCAGAGCTTGACCGAATCTGTAGCTGCATCTGCAGGCAGGCCTGGAAGAGTAGGCTGCTTTCCATCAGTCTCCCACGCATGTTGAGTAAAGTTGGCGACATCACGGAGGTGTTGCACAAACGCCTCTCGCTCCTCCAGATTTTTCTCGTGCCTTTCGAACTCTTCTTTTAGATACCGCCTTTGCTCCGCAAGACGCTTTGAAAGTTTATAGCCAGTCTCCGCAGCTGCAAATGAAATAAGCAAATCCCGCGTTGCATTCTGAAGCGGCTCCCCGACCTTAAAAATCGACAAGTAATTCGATATTTGGTCCAAGTGCTTTCGAGAAGCAGAATTTTCAAATTTTGTAAGAGTCTCGGCCAGAACCACTCTTGGCTTGAAAGTCTCGTAGGCGGTTAAAGGCTCACCTGTAGTATTGAGCGATTCAAAAACAGTAAAAGCGTAGTCTTCGTTCTTCCCGCGAACAACCGTCAAAGCTACTCGGGTTAATGAATAGCTAGCAACCAAAAGTAGTTGCAACAGCACCTTAAAATCGGCATCAGCATTATTGTTTTGCAACAACTCACAGACATCTTCTGGGAAATCATGATTCAGAAGCGCTCGCTGAAAATTTCCATTTGCGGCAATTTTTTTAAGCGACGGAAGCGCGTCGTAGTCATCCCTAAACGTTCCGTCGGCATTAAGGCCTTTCAGTGTGCGCGACACCTGCAAAAATCTGCTTACAAGAGCATCCTCCCCTTGAATGGTCCCTTCGCGCTTAGCAGGTTTAAATTCAACGGGTTTGCCTTGGTCAATGGACTCCGCATATTTCCAAGTCAAATATGCAATGGGAGACTTATATTGCGCATTCGCCTTAGACCTAGCCCATTGGTCGTCGAACGACCGAATCATTCTCGGGTATAGGGGTGAATCGCCAAAAGGTTGACGCTCGACAAAAGTATGTTCAAGCTTGTCGATAATGCTGCGGCTTTGCCCATCGAGCCATTGCTCGGGGGCGGACATCGTTTCGTAAGTCTTGCCTTTAAATGCCTTTGCATGTGCCAACGCAATTTGGTTGTGTAATGCAATGCAAAAGACGAGGAGTGTCGTCAATCGCTGCTGTCCATCAATTACGGTTAAGACTTTACCAGGTAAATCAGGCCTCACGGCTGGTTGTACAGTCGTGAAGTTAATATCATGAATTGTGATTACCGTCCCGAGGAAGGTGAAACTATCATCATGGTCAAGAAGCTCCGAATAGCCGTGCAGGGTATCCTCTATGAGCTTCGAGACTTTTTCTTTATCCCATCCATACGGTCGCTGGTACGGCGGAATGTATAGCCCGAGTCCATTCTCGCTAAGTAGTTCGCGTACATTTCGCGAGTTCGCTTCGAATATTTCTTTTGCTTCCATAGCCATATCATTTCCCTCCGATTAATTATTTGTGACAAACAAGACAAGCGCCACCGCCTTCGTCTTCGAGATACAAGTCGTCAATATCAACAGGCTCGATAGGAATAACCCGAAGAGGATTGGGTTTACGACGAGCCAGTTCACGCTGCTTGCGCATCTCAAAATCAGCTATAATTTCAACGATACGCTCGGGTTTTTCTAAGTCAGTTAATGGCTCGCCTTGAGTCCAAGTGAAGGGTGAGCCGTGTTCAAGGGCATTTTTCTCATATGCCTTCGCATCTTCAAACGCTTCAGGATGCGTTTCTTTGAGGCGGACCCATTCAATTTTTTGCTGAAAGAAGCAGAAAGTGCAGCCTGAGCGGCTTCGCCACTTGTAATAACTTGGCAATCCAAGACCGGCCCCTTCGAGCAACTCAAATACACCGGGCTTGTCAACGCCAGCTTCTCTAAATGGCATTTTTACGATGAGATTGGCATGCTGAGCAACCATGCCTTCGCGATGCTCCTCATCTGCTCTAATAGCTACGTAGCTATAGACGGTATCACCAGCATCGAGCGATGGCTTAACCCATTGCTTAAAGGGTTCTAGTTTCAGCTTTCGCGTACACCAGCGGGTTTTTGCAGATGGGAGGTAGTTGTTGTATGTTCTTAACCAAAAGTCAAAATCACGATGGGGATTCAAATAATGAATCTTTCGTCCAACAAAGCCTTCCAATTTGCCCAGAAACTCGTAGACCTCAGGTAGTTCTTTTCCCGTATCCGTGAAGAAATACTCAAGGGGAATCTCCGGATGATGCAAGCTCATATAGACGGCTAAGGCCGCACTATCTTTTCCACCGGAGAGCCCGAGAACGTGACGCTCAGCCATTGTTAGCCTCCTTTTGTTGCTGGGTAACCAACATTGCTCCAGCCTCGGCGAGTGCAGCCAAGATAACTTCGTTGCGCGTTCCCTTGGCTTCCGCAAGGAACCGCTTGACCAGCTCGTCAATGGCTGGAGTGTCGGTATCCGAGATTTCTACAAAACCACTAGCGTCTTGGCCATGGCTCGCACCAAAAACAACTCCGATAACACGGCGGGTTGACGGTCGTCCACGTAAAGGAGCCATCGTCTCAGCTTTTCTAAAAGCCACTGCCCACTCGGCAAGTTTCGCCATTGCTGCATCAATGTCACGGTCCACCCACATCGCCTGGGGCTTGTCGATGGCTAAGCTGATAAGCGCTTCGACCGTCTCGTCACTTTGGTCATAGGTTTCCAGGCGTGTGGCAAACGCATCTAGCTTGAAGTCTCCCGTGATACCTTTTACGGTAGACGCCCGTTTTTGCAGCTCCGCTGGCGTGCGCGCACCGTGGTCGAGGGCTTGAAGGAGATGCTGCCGGACTTTAGTCAGCATCCCAATATAAGCACCAGACAGCTCTTCGGTAACTTGCTGGAGACGGGAGTTCAAGGTGGACGGGTCGTCAGCCTCCAGCAGCGTGGGTAAGTCCGAGAACAGCACTCGCAATGGGTCGCTGGCCTTGAGCAGCATCGCCCGGACCTGTTGCGCTTTTACAGAGACAGAGGTGGTCCGCTTGGTCCAACCTGGAAGGCCGACAACTAGGCCGACCAGACTTCGCGCGATATCAAGAGGAGAGGCGGTGACCGGCATACCCGAATCATCAGCAATCGTCTTCGCTAGCGCGTCGATGAGTAATGCTTTGTCACTGGACGCGTCCACATGCTGGAAGCGAATTCGACCGGGGTCTAGCGTCCACTCGTCCACCACGGCATCGGACAGGTCCGGAGTAAACGCGCCGTTGACATACAAGGCAAGTGATGAACGATTGGCAATGTAGAACGCTAGGGACAGTACTGGCATGACGCCTGCTCGTATCCCAAATGGCGGGCGCGCCCAATCTGTGTAAAGTTCTTTGAGGGTAAGAGATTTGCCCTCCGCGAGAATCTCTCGCGCCGTTCTCCACCAGAACGTTTCAAACGACGTTCCACGAGGGTTAATGTTAGGGTCACCGAAACCCCATTCATTTCCACCTCTGGCTCGATGGAGTCCAGGGTCGTTCAGTACGGTGTAGTACAAGCCGGCATCAGCAGGGAAGCCTTCATAGCCAAGTTTCGGCAGATGCCCATGAGTGACCATCCGGTTCATGAGGTCCTTACGCGCTTTCACCGAATTGCTTGAAGGGTTCTCGCGATTAATAAGCTCACTGAAGATGTGGGGAGCCTTGTCGTAAACCGCCTCTACTATGTCGGACGCAATCACCGATAGCGCAGAACTACCCTTCCGCCCAACCGCTTCACCTTGCCGGTACCACTTCGAAAGCTCGAATGCATCGGTTAGCTGCTCTTCAAGCAACGCACGCACAGCCTCAATGCGGCCGACGATTTCTTTGCGTGCCACAGTGTCGCCATGGAGCTCTGGTCGCGTTTTCATGACACGCTCTGAAGCAGCTAGCTCAAGGCTTAGCTCAACAATTCTTTCTGCGTTTTTTGGGGTACCCACCAGCAATGCCTCAGCCATTGTGATGGTGCTGGCATGACGGACTCGATGGTCTGCGGACTTGGTTGATTGACCAGCTGAGGGCAGACACAATAAGAATGCGCCTGCGCTAGTACCCTTAAGCTCAAATTTTTCAACAGTAGCTTCGACGTCTTCGAGACGGGCGATGCTACGGGTGAACCACCGCATAGTGCCCGTCTTCTGATAATGACGTTTAGCGAGTACGGGCTGCAGGTCACTTAGCGTAGAGATTTGCTGTAAGTCGGCCTCGCCGATTTCGCCGCGGGCTTGATTGATTGCCGCTTCGATATCAAAGTCCGAGCCGGCGTAGATGCCCCAAGCATTTAAATGCTTGCGTTCAATCAGAACCTTCCAGTCCGCGAGCTGTTCAAGGGCAGAGTGAATTTCATTGACGTCTACGCCAGGTGTCGACAGCGCCAAAATTGGCTCTTCGGCAACCAAGCCGGAGCCATTGCGAAACATTTCAATCAGAGCGATTGTTTTAGTCAGCCCAACATGTACTGCGGTGCCTTTACTTTCCGCGCGCTCTACCGCATCGCAACACTGGGCCCACCGATGCCCGTCGGGGGAAGCGACGATGGCGGGCTCCAAGTTCGCTTTCAGGTAGTCCCAGTAAGCTGCGGGACCGTACATCATGTACCAGTGAGCCTCGTAGCCATCCAAAAACTCTACGAAGCCTAGAGGCTCACGCGACGCCAAGAAGCCGAACGTACTGCGCTCGTTTTGCCCAAAACGCCGTCGTGAGATGGGACCCAGCAAAGCAGCGGTAACAGGGTGAAGCGGCCAACATGCGCGCAATGACGAAGCCAGCGTTGCTGGAGTACCCGGGCGCCGAGCGCGAATTGCTGCAGCAATTTTGTCCGCAAACTTCGATGCGTCGCCCAACGCAGGAGGGTTTTCGACTTTAATGGCCTTGCCAACTAGTTCAATCACTTCGTCAGCTGCGGCAACGAGGGGAATGTCGAGGAACCGGCCCTGAACTTTGGCCCATTCGTCCCGAGCCTGGCGACCCAAGCGAGAGGCGTACGCTTCAAAAGCTTGATGCAATATGCCGACGATAACCAGTTTGCCTGTGCAGCGACTTGCTGCCTCGGCAAGCTCTTGGAAGAGATGGACGTCTCCACCCTCTTGAGCGGAAGCCTCAAGCAATTTGCCCAATTCATCGATGACGACCAAAACACCCTGAGGGTGCCGCTCTGCCGCTTCAACTAGTTCTGCAACGATATCCGGTTGCTTCTTACGACTTGGGGACAGGCCCTGCGCCTTAGTTAGCGCTGCACTCAACTCCTGCGCTGCATCAGCTCGCTTGCCGACAACAGGAACGACCATCCACCCTTCATCCTTGGCATCAAACGCTTTGAAGACCAAGCTGTCTGCCGGGAAATTCAGTAACTGGCGGGCTTTAGCCCGGAGTGCTTGTTGCCCACCCACAAGTGAACATAGCACTAACGCCAGAGAAGACTTTCCGCCACCGTATGGCCCTGTCCATGTAAAGGCCCGTTGTCGCGTATCCACAATCTGACGGGCCATGCTTTCAAGCAATGCGCTTGCGGTGCCTTGGCAGATGTAGCCTGACAGTGCGTCTTCCCGACCTAAATCCGTGTCGAGTCGGACAGAGCGGAGAAATTGACGTGAAATAGTGACTACGTCGGAGAGCATCCTCTTTTCGACACCGAGGAGGGTAGCTTGTTTAGACATAGGCGCTTTCGAGTAGCCCATACTTATAGTCAGAGAGGCTCTTCAAGGCTGCACCCTTGCGAATGACTTGCCGGATGCCTGCTTGTTCAGTCCACTGAATATTCCCGCGAGTTAAGTCTTCGAGAGCCATCAATCTGTCGGCTACTGCGTTTTCATCGAGCTTAAAAACACGACCTGGTGAGCCGTAGTCGTAAGCGACACGGTCGAAGGCCATCACAGCACCCGCGTGCGGCATACGTTCCCAATAATCTAATAACGCGAATGCAAAGACTCCATCCGGTAGAGAGCGCTTCGAGCCCCGACGGAATTCAAACGCCCCCTTCGCGTTCTGTTGAATTAGTCCAAGCTCGCCGAGCAATGGCTCACTCATCTCTTCGGGCGAATCTCCACCAAGTCTAGGAACGTAGCTACGTATACAGCACTCCACGTCGCGTTTAAGCGTTGCCATCGAAATGCGCAGCTTATGTTCGGTCACCAAACCAGAGAGTGAATTAACTATGAAATCACGGTCAAAAACTTGTTGTACGACGTGATTGAATAAAAACCACCAAGTGGTTGTCTTTTCGTGCGTACTAGCCACCTGCCAATGCATCAACCATGTAGTCGCAGTGTGCTCACAGTACTTATCGAACCCGCTCTCACTATCAAAGAGCATCGTGCCGAGGCGAGTTGGTATGTACCCCCCTCGGTCTTCGATGACGCCACACGCCGTTGCCCAAAAGCGGATGGACATTGCCATGTTCTTGCCGACTCCGAAGCGGACGATTGCGTCTTCGTCGGCGAAGACTGAGCGGGGAGCAGGCTCTTCAGACTCTGTGACTGCGTCGTAAGCCTTGCGCAACCACAACTGTCTTAAGGGGAAAGTTTCGTGCCCCGAGAACTGCGGAGGGGCGTCGGAAGGTAGCTGAATCATTGAGAGGCAGTTTAACTGGACGGAGTCACCAGTCCCTATATCTCAAACGACGACCCTAGTCTCCGAAGGCCGGCGCCGGAGTGTGTCTACCCATCGTGCGAAAGCTTCGCGACTCCAAGCTCAGGGGCACCAATTTTGTCGCAACTAGGGTTTTTTGCTTAGCTCGCGCATCATACTGTGAAAAAAAACAGTGCCACAAGTCGTACTTCCTACTGTGCTACCGGGGCAGGGTCGCGAGGAAAGGCCCGTGAAGGGACCAGAGCAGCGATAGGGCTCCTGCAATACTAAATACGCATAGCAAAAATAGATTTGCAAGAGCCCGGATTTAGATTGAGCCGCTCGGCATGGAAGACATGCGTGAGGTCTGACCACTAAGAATTCAATAAGCCGAGGAAACAAAACTGTCGGCATCTGTAGCCATTTGCCGCCAAAACAATTCAAATTGATGGCATGAGTAGAGCATGCCAAATCAGCGTTGAATTTCAGAAGGCGGGTACGTCAGGTACTTGTACGGCGCCTCAGACTGCGGGTTGACGTCATGAAAGGCACTGGCGGCAACATCCTGTACCTCGACTTCGATGGTGTGCTCCACCACGAAGCATGCTTTTGGCATCCGCGCCGAGGTGCGTATCTGGTCGCGCCTCCGAACTACAAGCTCTTTCAGCATGCAGCACTACTGCAAGAGCTGCTGACTCCATACCCCGACGTGCAGATAGTTCTGAGCACGTCCTGGGTTCGACGCTACGGCTACTCCAAAACCGCCAAGCGTCTACCGCCAGCTCTGCGCCAACGCGTCGTTGGTGCGACGTTCCACAGCAGGATGAACGACCTCAAATTCTCCGCGCTACCTCGCGGACAGCAAGTCATCGAAGACGTACTGCGACGCAAACCAGCGAAATGGCTCGCTCTAGACGACGACCCGTCAGGCTGGCCCGAAGAATGTCTGCCGCACTTTGTCCGAACAGATGAGTGCGAAGGCATCAGCGACCCGCAAACACTGGAAGAGCTAGTCAGCAAATTAAATCACCTCGGAGGCACTGCCCGTGAATATTCCTGACGACTTTCCCCGCCAACCAGATGCCACAGCCCTGAGCGGCGCTCAACCAAAAATCGCTGTCCGCCTCGTCGACGGCCAGTACACCAGCGGCTACACGCAGGCTGAACTCGAAACACGCCATGACGTATGCGCCGACCTTGTGACGCAGCTCGTCGCTTACTACCACCGCAAGAAACTCCAACAGCCGGACCGCACACAGAACGAGCTACTCATGCGCATCGAAGAGACTCTCGGGCAAAAGGGCTGGGGTCTTACAAACGCAGAAATCGCATGGTGCATGCGCCAAGTGCGTACTGGAGTCCAGGTTGAAAGCTGAGTCGGGTCGCAGCACGCACAAGGGTGACAGGTATGTGTGGACCCTGCACACCGCTCGGAGTCCTGACGACGGCTCGCGTTTCGTTGCCAGCAAGCAACATTCACCAAATATTTTTGACCAACATCTTGGTGCTTGAAAGCGCAGCTTTGTTTAAACAGCGGCGCATAACTTGTTTAGGTCACTTTCTAAAAAAGCGTCGTCGCTACACCTCCCAGACACTTTTTAAGAACTGGCGAGAGGTCATGGTGATGGCAAGTAAATACACAAATCGGCCTGGATTGAGCCGTGCAGACACAGGCATCCGTAAAGTCGCGTCGACGTTCGGTAAAGCTGCTTTTCTGACACATGCGCAAAAAGCGGATGGGATGCGAGCGGTTGAGAGTGACACAGAGAGATTCGTTGCAAACATTCTCGGCTTCGAACCCTCGGTGAGAAGTTTCGCGCCTCAACCGTTCACCGTTGATTTGATTGCAGGAACCATCCTGCACACACCAGAACAACGCGCTGCAGCAAGAGCAAAACATGACGGTATCACGGGGCCCAAGTTCTACACGCCGGACTTTGCGCTGTCGATGTCAGACGGAACGAGAGAAGCCATCGAAGTAAAACTCGACGCATATCTTGGTGATTCAGGGTACGACGAGAGGTTGTCCACTGCTTCGCAAATTCTTTGGTCCCACGGATACAAGTTTTCGAAAGTCGTATTCCCAAACTATTGGCAGCACCCCTTGCGAGTGAATGTGCCGCTCATTCATCAGGCGCGCATGCGCAATGACCTGTGCCCGTCCGAAGCCACGTTCGAGCTGATTGAGCAGATGTTCAAGGCCGGGGCGCAGACAGCCAGCGACTACTGCGCTGGCATGTCCATCGCCCCCCGAATGCTGCCCGTACTCGTTGCATTCGGCGCTCTGGAAATCGACATCGTCAATTTCCAAATACGCGGTGACGCTCCTGCAAAGCCGGCGTACGGAGGACTCGACCACCTCGAAGTAGTAAGGAGACTCACGCGGTGAAGCGGCACCTTCTTTCTGGGGATGAGCTGTTTGACACCGAGGCGGACGAAGTCACGATGGCTGTGCTAAGTCCCTGTCCGGTGATGGGCCGGGTCCGGGTGCTCGACCTCAAGCTCAATATAGACCACTACGTTGAACTCAACGACCTGCGCGCGCGCATCGGGGCTGGAAATCTCCGGATACGACGAAAAGGGGAGCCCCTATTTCCCGCGACTTATCAAGACGACCCGCAACTGGACGCAGCGCAACAGGCCGCTATTCGACTAGCCAATATGGTCAACGATATGGCGTCTGCCCGATGTATCAGTACACACCAAGCGTATCGAACGCTCAAAACTCAACACGACGAAGCACCTGGCGCCGGACACCTATTTCCGTCACGTGCAACCGTCTATCGCCACTTAGCCAAACACCGGAGTGGCATGCCGCCCCTCGTTGGGAACAAAAACAAGGGAAATCGACGCGCTCGCTACGACGACAAAGTTACAGCCATGGTTTGCAAGGTCGCGGAGAACTGTTTGCTCAAGCCGATGTCGCGCTGGACAGTAAGCGGCATTACGCAACTCGTGAATCAGGTCGGACACGATGAGCAGTTGATTCCGCCGGCATCCAACATCAGTCGGAAATATGTAGTTAAAGCGATTCATCAAAACCTGACTTCGGACATCGAACTCGAACGGCTAGACCCGCGGATGGCTGCCGCTGCAAAGTCCATGGCCAAGAAGCGCATCCGCACCTCAGCCCCACTGATGCGCGTCGAACAGGACGCAGTTCACCTACCGTGGCTCGTCAGAACACA
Organism: Acidovorax sp. 22279; assembly: GCF_052045435.1. Lineage (NCBI taxonomy): Bacteria > Pseudomonadati > Pseudomonadota > Betaproteobacteria > Burkholderiales > Comamonadaceae > Acidovorax > Acidovorax sp. 22279. The sequence continues at coordinate 10,258 of NZ_JBQEOV010000017.1, read as the reverse complement.
GCACGGAGAGACGAGAAACCTCTATCTCGTTCACGCCATTGATTGCTTCTCCGACATGCCGATGGGTTGGCAACTCGTCGTTGGCTCGCCACGTGTGTCTGACAGCCTGCGATGCATCGAATCCATCTTGTTCTCAAAGAAGGAGCGCTTCGCAGCACTCGGACTTGACCTCCCCATGGATTGCTACGGCACCCCTGCACTGGTGGTCTTTGACAACGGACCAGAGACAAAAGGGGACCGTATGCAACGACTCACGCGGCTGGGTATCGACGCAATGCATTGCAAGTCTCGCCATGCACATGGAAAACCGTACATCGAACGTTTGAACCGCTCATTGAAGGAGGCACTTGAGACCTTGCCAGGTTGCACACGCTTTGACGCAGTGGACGGAAACAGAGACCCGAAGGAATTCCAAGACCTTCCAATGTCTCTTGCCGAACTCGAAAAATGGATTGTGCGGTGGTACTTTGAGACCTGGGCCAACACAGAGCTTCGACGCCACGTGCATAGCGTCTTCACCGAGGAGAAGCGGCTGGGAAACACCCCTTGGCAGCGTTGGCGAACCGTCGAACAAGAGCATGGCTACGCGCTGCCACTTCCCCCTGAACTCGATGCGTGGCGAATAACCTTGTACGAGCACGAAACCAGGACACTGTCGCGCAAAACGGGCATTACCTACGCGCAGTTCAATTTCAAAGGCGACAACCTCCCGTACCTCATCAAGAGGTTTGGCGAATCGGCGGTGCAAGTGCTGGCTGACCCGGAAGATTTCCGACGTATCTACGTCTCTGAAGGACCTGGCCGAGACTTGATTGAGCTGGTGAATGAAGACGTAGATGAAACGACACCAGCGTATTCATTCGAGCAAGCGAGGTTGAAAGTCAAGGAAGCGTCCTCGGGAAATTCTGTGTCGGAACAAGCAGCGGCCTTCAAACGCGAGGTCTTTGCGCGCGCACTCCAAACATCGTCTTCTGCTTCGGGGCGAGGAAGCAAAAAAGCGAAGCAATCGCGCGATACCGCTGCAAGGGCCAAGGAGATGAACGCCCTCGAACGAGCCAAAGAGAGTCCGCTGCAAGCGCCCAGAAGTGCGAAGCAGGCATCCAGCGTGTCGCAAGCATCATCTTTCGACGATGTTGTCGCACTGCCCGTACTCAATCGCACGACGGGGGATGACCAAGAATGAGCGCTGCACTTGAACTACGTCGTAGCATTGAGACCTGTGAATTGCAGCACGCCGCATTCTCGGAGCACTTGAAGTTGCTCAAGCGACGCGCAGACGATGCTTTGGCTGGCTATGCACCGAGGCTTGAATGCGTACTCGGGCCATCCCGGGTCGGAAAGACAATGCTCATCAATGCGCTTGAGCGGGCCTATCCTTCATCAAAAGTTGATGGAGTCCGTAGCGTTCCGGTGCTCACAGTGCCGGTGTCGCCTTCGATTTCCCCACTGCTGCTGCCAATGAGCGTGCTCACCGCTTTGGGTGTTCCGCTGCCACAGCGCGGCATCACCTCCGGCGTGATGTTCAACCGAATGGCAGACCAGTTGCGTCTTGCCGGCACACGGGTTTTGCTGTTTGAAGAAGCCAGTCACCTGGTCGAGCCAGGGGCGCGTCTTCCTCCACGCGCTGCCGGCGACTGGTTCAAGTCGGTCTTGGAAAACCTTGGCATCACGGTCATGCTTTTCGGGGTACCGCGGCTTGAAAGGCTGTTCGCGAGCAACGAGCAGTTGCGCTTGCGGGCGTCAGCCAGGCGCGAATTCCGCCCCTACAACTTTCAAAGCGTCGAGGAGCAGCGCGCTTTTGCGTCCTGTGTTCTGACGTATGCCGGGTTGTTCCAGCAATCTGGCTGGCCCATTGACGTGCCACGCGATTTACTGGTGAAGCATTGCTACCTGCTGAGCGGCGGTCTGGTGGGTGTTCTGAGTCGCTTCATGCAGGAGCTGGCTTGCCAGATGGCCTACGAGACACCACGAACGCTGACCTTCGACGACTGCGCCACCACCGTGAAACTGATTGAAAGTGCGGGCCATCCGCACTGCCCAGCTTTCGCGCGCGAGACGGTTTCTGCCATCGAGCTGAACCAGGCACATGCCCATGTGCTGGAAATCAACGATATGCCGATGCGCAGAGTCGTTTCCTGACCCAACCTTTAGCAATACAAGTATCGTGAAACTCGTCCACACATTCGGCCCTAAACCCGATGAATCGGCATTGGGCTACTACCGTCGCCTATCTGCAAGCAACTCGCTCTGGAACTGGAGGGAGCTTGCGCGCATGGCGCAGGTTTCGCCATCACGCACAGGAATTCTGGGGCGACCGGACTATATGGCCCAAGTGCTGGGCATTGACCCATCATGGACGGCGCAGGCATCAAAGCGAGAAGACACTGCACGCCAGTGGCGGGGTCTTCATCGCTCAGCACATGACGCATGTCTGCCCAGAGTGCATCAAGGAATCTGTACATCTTCGCGCGCATTGGGAGCATGCATATGCCGTTGCATGTCCCACCCATCGTGTTCAACTGGTCGACCGGTGCAGCGCCTGTGCCGAGATGCTGTCGCCGTCGAGGGAGCGCATCGAGCAGTGCCAATGTGGACAAGACCTCCGACAACTACCGACCACGCCCGCCACTCAGGCTCAACTGTGGCTAGCGGCGCTCCTTGCAAGTGATGGAGCAACCGCCATGGGGATAGGGCCTCAGGTCCAAGGTGCGCCAGTAGCCGCGCTGAGCAAGCTGGTTCGAACGCTATGCCTGCTGGCAGAGCCAGACGCACCCAGTGCCAGGCGAAATGCAGCGGCGCCGCAGGCGGTCCAAGAGGCTGTGGAGTTTCTGCGACCGTTGGAAGGATTGCTGTCAGACTGGCCTGTAGGTTTCGAAGCCCACGTCAGCACACGCATCGCTGCAGGAGATGCGCAAGCGCGAACGCTGAACTCATTGTTGGGCCGCTGGTATCAACAGCTCAAGGCTGTTTGCGCGGCGGGACCGCTTCAGCCATTCATGGCATGCGTAGTGAAGGTAGCGGCATCGGAATTCGACGGAATCCTCGGGCTGGATGCGGCCGGCTCGGTCACTGTGGAGAACAATGACCATATGCTGCTCAAGCATGCCGCCAAGCAACTGGGGGTGAGCCGAGACCGGCTGCTGACTCTCGTCGCAGCGAATCAGCTACAGCACCGCACCCGGCGATTCGGAACGAGAGGGATTGCCTACGAAATTCCCATCGCCGAGGTGGAACGTATTCATGCCGCTCGTCTTCGCTGGGTCAGCGAAGCTACAGCCTGCGAGACTCTTGGTGTGCCACCCGCAGTGCTCACGCAAATGGTGGCGGCAAACCTGCTCATGGCTGACCCAGGCTGGCGCACCGACATTCTCAAGTCCGGGCCTGTGGAAAGCCAATCGATAGAACGCCTGACCATCGCCCTCAAATCTCACCTGCGAAAGAGTCCAGAAGGCGGTGAACGCATTGCGCTCAAGGAGCTCACCAGCCGACGCATGGGAGACAAGAAAGCGATAAGGGCAGCGCTGCAGGCCATCTTGAGAGGAGAGATTGCGTGCATCGGTGGGGCGGCGAAGGCTGGGGGATTTCAGTACCAGCTTTCCGATGTCCGGCAACATTTCAGCACTCCCATCCTGGAGTCCGGGTTGTCGATTCACCAGTTGTCGAAGCTTACTGGCTGGAAGTGGGAGAGCGTGAGCCACTGGATAGACGAAGGCTTGCTCGATTCAGTCCCGGTGGTGCTTCGTGGGCAACCCTGCCGCGTCGTGTTGCCAGAGCACCTCGTCAAGTTCCACGGCACCTACGTCCCTCTTGCATCTCTGGCTCATTCTCTCAACGTCCGTTCCTCCGACCTCTTGGAAAGGTTGGGTTGCATAGAAACGCTCGGCGGAAAACCGTTAGCAAACGGTGCAGTCCGTGGTGCGCTCGTGCGCCTTTCCGACCTTTCCGTAGCGGCGCTGCTTCCAGAGAAGGTGTGCGCTGCACAGGCAGCTGATTCGCAAGCGCAATCAGAAGGAGCTCTCATATGAAGATTCAACTCGCTTCGGACCTGCACCTTGAACACCTGGCACGCCGGTTTCCAGGCGAAACGCTCATTCGTCCGGCGCATCAAGCAGATGTGCTCGTCCTTGCAGGCGATATCGGTCGCGCGGCAGATGCTGTTGCTTTGTTTGCCAAATGGCCGGTCCCCGTTTTGTATGTGCTGGGCAATCATGAGGCCTATCACGGCTGCATCGATACCGTTGTGGAAGAACTCAGGGCCGGTTCTTGTGGCACATCGGTAAGGCTCCTGGAGCGTGATGTTGTCGACTTCGGAGGCGTTCGCTTTCTAGGTTGCACCCTCTGGACAGACTACAGACTGCAATGCGGGCTCACGCAGTCTCAGCTCATGGAAATCGCGCGGCACCGCCTCAACGACCACCGGCTCATCCGGACACTGAGTGGCGAGTTGTTTTCTCCTGAGCATGCGCTACGAAACCATGAGATTTCAAGAGCATGGCTCGCGAACGAACTAGCTCGCAAATATGACGGGACGACCGTGGTGGTCACGCACCACGCACCGCACCCTCTCTCCGTTCATGCACGCTACGAAGGTGAGCCACTGAACGCCGCTTTCGCAAGCGACTTGACTGAGGTCGTACAGAAGGCGGACATCTGGCTACACGGACACGTGCACGACTCTTTTGACTACGATGTTTCGGGTTGCAGAGTGGTCGCGAATCCTCGTGGATACGCACAAAATCTCTCATCAGCAGAGCGCGCGAATTCTTTGCAGTTTGAAAACAGTGCTTTCAAACATGCCTGCGTTATCGACGTGCGTCCTCATCGCGAATAGAAGTCCCAACAGCACGTGCTTTTGCGATTTCTCCCTCACTATTTCAACGCGTCCCCAAAGTAGCCGCCATAGGTGCTGGGTGCTGCGCCAGATTTCAGGCGCTCAACACGCCGTGTGGTCGGGTCTACATTGGAAACAATTCGTTGTGCCAAATCGAGCCAGTCTTTTGCAGGTTGCGCGAGGGCGTTACTTTCGTCGGCAAGCTGTTCGTGCAAGCGTTCAAGATACGCTGAAATCAGTTGACTCTCGCGAAACGCCGCGGCCTCAGCAAGCAGCTTCAGTTTGAAGTCTTCAACAGCGCGAAGGTCACGTTGTCTTTCTTCACGCCGCCTGGCTTCTTCTTCCCAACGACGGCGCTCTGCTTCACGTGCAATTGCGTGCCGCTTGGTTGCGGCGGCAGCCTCTACAAGTCCGAGCACAAATTCTCCGAGCTTCTCAGTCAACGGCGTAGTCTTTCCGTCCGTCCAGCGCTTGCGTCCCAAAAAGCTTCCTTCGATTTCAAGACTGAATTTTCCGGTGAATGTGTAGACGTACTCTTTTCCGTCCCAGCCTTTGTAGTATTTGTCGCGGACTACATGCTGCTGGCGGGTGTATTGCTCTACGAGTTTGAAGTGGACCCGCTCGCCATCATGCTCAACCTGCAAGCATTGCTCTCCCTGGACGAGCTTGGCGCCGACGCATTGGCAATGCACCTTCGATGGCGTTCAGAATCTGACACGCCGATTCGACGGCTCCGGCGCTAAGTCGACATTCAAAGACCACCGGACCTGCACTTCCAACGAAACCGTACGCATCTGGTTTGTCTTTCAGGAGTCGCTTCCTCGTGGCAGCGGTATAAGAGCCAAACTGCTCTGGCAGCTCAGTGGTCGGGACCACCACCGCAACGGAAGGCAAATTTACCCGCAGCTTCTGGGTTGGCTCGGATGCGCGAAACCGTGACGCATCCAGTTCAATAAGCACCGTGCCTTTCTGAGGGAGTGCGGGCTTGGGGACTACCTTGCCGTGCTTGATTTTTGTCCAGTAGCCCACCGGGGGGAGCGGTATCGCGTGCTTGCGGCATGCTTTTGCCAGCCCCACGTCAGAGATGTCGAATTCTTTGGCTAATTTGGTGACCGGTGTCTCCCAGACCCGCCGGTACAACTCTTCACGGTCGATTTTCACAGCAACCTCCATGTTCACTTGAGCAACCCAACCGCCCCCGCAGAGGGGGAGCAGAAATTCGCCGAACATCTCTGCTTGAGGCGAACTTCAGCGGTGGATTCTCGTGCGAGCCACAGACACCTTCGCATCATCTGATGCGTTTGGGTTCAGCGAACGAACCAGATGAAACTCCAGACTTAAGGCTGTATAGTTTCCGGCTTCATCCGAAAGCGATACCGCCCATCGCGTGGGCAGCCCTGGGCTTCCACTTCATGGGTGACTTAGATTTTTTGGGCGTTGTTTGTGGGCTGAGCAGGAACTGAGCGGAAGCGCTTCTCACCTTTTGGGTACAGGCTTCTCAACTTTTGGTTCCAGAACCGTCGTAAGGTCATGATTTGAAAGAACCGCGATTCGCTGCTTATGGGTCTACCTACAGATCGCTTGATCGTCGCCGCCGCGCCCTGCCGCCGCTCGCGCATTCAGGAAGGCCACCCTCGGGTGGCCTTTGTGCCCTTTGCCCGACCTTCTTCGCATGACCCATCTTGCCATCCGTCCCGCAACCATCGATGACACCGACCTGATCCTGCACTTCGTGCGGGAGCTGGCGATCTATGAGAAGGCTGAGCAGGAGGCGCTGGCCACACCCGCACATGTGCACCGCACGCTGTTCTGCACCAATCCCAAGGTGCATGGCCTGATCTGCCAGGACGGCGATACCCCCGTGGGCTTCGCGGTGTACTTCTTTAACTTTTCGACCTGGCAGGGCCGCCACGGTCTGTATCTGGAAGACCTGTACGTGTCGCCAGAGCACCGCGGCAAGGGCGCGGGCATGGCGCTGCTCAGGCAACTCGCACGCATCGCCGTGGACCACGACTGCGGGCGCTTCGAGTGGAGTGTGCTGGACTGGAATACACCTTCCATCGCGCTGTATGACAGCCTGGGTGCCCGCCCGCAGAGCGAGTGGATCCGTTACCGACTCACAGGAGACGAGTTGCACGCGCTGGCGGCGCAGTCGCAGCCGCTCCTGCAGCCGTCCAACACTGCGCCATGAGATCCACCATCGCCATCGTTGACGTTGACCGCCTGGACACCTGGACCCGCTACCGCGCTGGCCTGTGCGACACCTGCGCGGCCAACTGCTGCACCATGCCGCTGGAAGTGCAGCTCTCGGACCTGGTGCGGCTTGAACTGGTGGACCCGTTCGAGGCCGAGCATGAAGAAATCCGCCACATTGCCAAGCGGCTGCAAAAGGCGCGGCTGATTGACCACTTCAACCACAAGAACGCGATCTTCACGATGGCGCGGCGGGCCAGTGGGGACTGCAACTTTCTCGACCCCAAGACGCGGCTTTGCACGGTGTATGACAAGCGGCCCGAGACCTGCCGCCTGCACCCGCAGAAGAAGAGCCCCAAGCCGGGCTACTGCGCTTACGGGGCGCGGGATCTGCAGCGGCGGGGCTGATGACAGACATGTGCTGAGGTATCTCGCACCTCGCATCTGCACAAGCCCGCCACCGTCTGAAACCACCGCTCCCCGCGCTCACGCCATGTCGCGCAGTTCGCGTCGCAGGATCTTGCCAACGCTGGACTTGGGCAGGGCCTCCACAAACACGATCTGTCGGGGTACCTTGTAGGCGGTGAGCGCTGCGCGGCAGTGGGCTGCGATGTGGTCTGCATCCCCCGGTGGCGCGTTACCCGCCGCACGCACCACATACAGCCGCAGCGCTTCGCCCGTCTTCTCGTCCGGCACGCCGATGCAGGCGCATTCCAGCACGCCGGGGCAGGCGGTGGCCACGGCTTCGACTTCGTTGGGAAAGACGTTGAAGCCCGAGACGATGACCATGTCTTTCTTGCGGTCCACGATCTTGAGAAAACCACGCTCGTCCAGCTGGCCGATGTCGCCGGTGCGGAAGTAGCCGTCGGGCGTGAAGGCGGCTGCGTTGGCCTCGGGCTGCTGCCAGTAGCCGCCCATGACCTGGGGACCTTTCACGCAGACCTCGCCGGGCTGGCCCAGGGGCACGGGGTGGCCGTGGTCGTCCAGCAGCAGCACGTCGGTGGAAGGCAGGGGCAGGCCGGTGCTGCCGCTGAAAGCAGTGACCGATGCGGGGTTGAAGGCCACCACGGGACTGGTCTCGCTCAGGCCGTAGCCTTCGCGGATGAACTGGCCGGTGATGGCCTGCCAGCGGGCAGAGACCGAGGGCAGGATGGCAGCGCCGCCGCCGCCCGCCAGCCGCAGGTTGGAAAAGTCCACGCCCTGCGTGCCGGGGTGCGCTGCCAGCCCGGCGTACAGCGTGTTGACCCCCATGAACACGCTGGGGCGCGCGGCGTTCAGCACGTGGATCAGCGCGTCCAGGTCACGCGGGTTGGGCACCAGCCAGTTGCGTGCGCCCACCGCAAAGTAGCTGATCAAGTTCACCATCAGCGCGAAGATGTGATACAGCGGAATAGCCGTGACGATGACCTCTTGCGCGGGTCGCAGGGCATCGGGCACGAAGGCCTTGAACTGCTCCACATTGGCCACCAGGTTGCGGTGCGTGAGCATGGCGCCCTTGGACAGGCCTGTGGTGCCCCCGGTGTACTGCAGGAACAGCAGGTCGCTCCCCTCCAGCACGGGCGGCGCAAAGGGCAGGGTGGCGCCTTCGGCCAGGGCGCGCGCAAACGAGGTGGTGGTGTGCAGGTGGGCATCCACCGGCGGCCCGGGCAGGTCGGCTGCGGTGCCGTCGCCGGGCGCCACGGTGATGATGCTGTGCAGTTCCACACGACCCTGGATGGCAGCCAGGGTCGCAGTAGACCCTGCATAGATCACCATCACCCTGGCTCCCGCGTCCTGTAGCTGGTGCTCCAGCTCCCGCGGGGTGTACAGCGGATTCACGTTCACCTGCACACAGCCCGCGCGCGCAATGCCGAGCATGGCGATAGGAAACGCCATCAGGTTCGGGCACATCACGGCAATGCGGTCGCCCTTGCGCACGCGCAGCACGTTCTGCAGGTAGGCCGCAAACGCGCGGGATTGCTGGTCCACATGCGCATAGGTCAGCGTCTGGCCCAGGCAGGTGAATGCGGGCCGGTGCGCGTACCGCTGCATGGCGGCACACAGCAGGTGCACGATGCTGGGATGGCTGTCGGGATCGATGTGGGCAGGGATAGCGCCATAGCGGGCCAGCCAGGGTTGGGGGGACATAGTGAAACGGTCCTCGTGGGGGGTGAAGCAGCAACGTGCGGGTGGACTCAGCGCACGGCCTTGGCCAGTGCGGCAAAGGCTTGCCGGTCCAACGCGTGGGTGAAGGCGGTGTTGGGCACGGGGTGCGTGGAGAACTTCACCACCACCAGCTCGGCCGCCGGGTTGATGTGGATGTGCTGGCCCATCAGGCCCTTGGCTTCAAAGGTGCCATCGGCATCGTGGGGTATCCACCACTGGTTGTGGTACGAGTAGCCCGCGCGCATGGCCGTGCCCGGGGCCTTGCTGAACTGGGCGGGGTCGGCCCCTTTGCGCAGCTCGGCAATGGTGGCGGGCGAGACGATCTGTTGGCCGTTGAAGCGGCCGTTGGATCGCAGCATCTCGCCCAGACGGCCCAGGTCACGCAAAGTGGCGTTCACGCCCACGCTGGTGGCCTGGCCGCCGTTGGCATCGGCAAACACATATGCGTCCTCCTGCATGCCCAGCTTGGACCAGATGCGCTCGGACAACAGCGTGGCGTAGCTCCTGCCAGTCACGCGCTGCAGCAGCCAGCCCAGCACTTCCGTGTCCACCGACTTGTAGGCAAACGCGGTGCCGTGCTCACCGTCCTTCTGCACGGTGGGCAGGTGCTCGGCCATGCTCTTGGCCCCGTTGCTGCCGGGGCGCGCAGGCTGCAGGCCCGCAGCGGCCAGGTACTGAAAGACACCGGAGGTGGGGTCCGCAAAGTCTTCGGCGTATTTGACGCCGGTGGTCATGTCCAGGGTCTGCTGCACGGTGGCATCGGCCCAGGCGCTGTTGGCCAGCTCGGGCAGGTAACGCACGATGCGCGCACTGGGGTCGATGGCGCCTTCCTGGATGAGTTCGGTCACCAGCAGCCCCACCAGCGATTTGCTCATGGACCACAGCACATGTGGCTGCTGCGGCTGCATACCGATGTGATAACGCTCATACACCACACGGCCCCGGTGCAGCACCAACAGGGCGTCGGTGTAGGTGGCCTTCTGCCAGTCGGCCAGCGTGGTGGGCACGCCCTTGTCGTCGGCAAACGCCAGCGTGTCGGGCAAGGCACGCGGCGCGGCGGGCAGTGCGCTGGGCGCTGCTGCACCGCGC
>NZ_JBQEOV010000016.1:32129-134293 GCF_052045435.1 Acidovorax sp. 22279 | reverse complement strand
GAACAGGAGATCGAACGCCTGGCGTTCTACGACGCGCTCACGGGCCTGCCCAACCGCCGCCTGCTGCTGGACCGCCTGCAACGCTCCATCGCCGCCTGCCAGCGCACCAGGAACCTCGGGGCCCTGCTGTTCATCGACCTCGATAACTTCAAAGACCTCAACGACACCCTGGGCCACGACATGGGCGACCAGCTCCTGGCCCAGGTCGCCGCCCGCCTGGTGGGCAGCGTGCGCGAAGCCGACACCGTGGCCCGCTTCGGCGGCGACGAATTCGTCGTCATGCTCGAAGCCCTGGCCCCTGACCTGCAAAACGCCGCCACCCAGGCAGAAACCGTCGCCGAAAAACTCCTGGCCAGCCTGAACCAGCCCTTTGACCTGGACGGCGCCCAGCACTACAGCACCCCCAGCATCGGCATCACCCTCTTTGGCGACGAACGCCTCACCGTGGACGAACTCCTCAAGCGCGCCGACCTGGCCATGTACCAGGCCAAAGCCGCAGGACGCAACACCCAGCGCTTCTTCGACCCCGACATGCAGGCGGCCGTCAACGCCCGCTCCAACCTCGAAGCCGACCTGCGCCAGGGCCTGGCCCGGGGCGAATTGCTCGTGCACTACCAGCCCGTCGTGGACCACCACGCCCGCCTGCTGGGCGCAGAAGCCCTCGTGCGCTGGCGCCACCCCCAGCGCGGCATGATCAGCCCCGGCGACTTCATCCCCCTGGCAGAACAGACCGGCCTCATCCTCCCGCTGGGCCAATACGTGCTCCAGACCGCCTGCGAACAACTGCAGCGCTGGAGCCAGCACCCAGACACCGCTCACCTGTCCATCTCCGTCAACGTCAGCGCCCGCCAGTTCCGCCAACCCGGCTTCGTGGCCGAAGTGCTGCAAACCTTGAAGAACCACAACGCAGACCCCCGGCAACTCAAGCTCGAACTCACCGAAAGCCTGCTGCTGGGAGACATCGAAGACACCATCGCGCGCATGGTGCAGCTCAAAAGCGAAGGCGTGGGGTTTGCGCTCGATGACTTTGGCACCGGCTACTCGTCCCTGTCCTACCTCAAGCGCCTGCCACTGGACCAGGTGAAGATCGACCAGAGCTTCGTGCGGGACGTGCTGACGGACCCGAACGACGCGGCGATCGTGCGGACCATCCTGGCGCTGGCCAAGAGCCTGGACCTGGAGGTGGTGGCGGAGGGGGTGGAGACGACGGGGCAGCTGTCGTTCCTGAGGCTGCATGGGTGCGAGGGGTTCCAGGGGTATCTGTTTGGAAGGCCTGGGCCCGTCGAGTTGTTCGAGCGTGAGCATCTGCCGGGCCATTCCGCCCCCTCGCTGCCGACCGCTCTGCCCGCACCGAAGGAGCCGCAGCCATGAACGGTGTGGGCATCCTGTGGGTGGACATTGATACCCAGCATGCGGCGGCCGCGCGGCGGCTCATGGCAACGCGTTACCCCGACTGGCGGGTGGTCAACAGCCCCACGCCAGAAACTGCCAAGGCTCCCCTCGCCAGCCAGGCCTGGGATGCCGTGGTGCTGTGCCTCAAGCCCACCGACCAGGAACTGCCCGGCCTGCTGGAGCTGTGCGCTGGCCGCCCGGTGCTGATGTGCATCGATGCAGCGCAAGAGGCCCTGGCTGCGCGCGCCTTTCGCTGCGGGCTGGGCGACTATGTGCTGCGCGAGGCCGATGGCGTAGCGCACCTGAGCGAGCTGCTCAACCGCCTGGTGGCGCTGGTGCAAGGCGCCAAGGGGCAGGGCCAGCCCGTGCGCATGGTGGATGCCCGCATCTGGCAAGAGGCTCTGACCATGCTGCAGGAGCAGCGCTCGGCCCTGCAGGCCACGCTGGCCAGCATGAGCCAGGGCATCTTCAAGACCGGGCCCGATGGCCGCATCACCGTCTACAACGAGCGCGTGCTGGAGCTGCTGAACTTGCCCGAGTCGCTGATGGCCACCCGCCCCACGCTGGCTGACCTGACGCGCGTGCAGGCCGAGCGCGGTGACTTTGGCGAGGGCTATAGCCTGGTGGACCGTCGCGGACACGACTACGTGGCACAGGGTGCTGTCGCTGCGGCCCCGGCACTGTACTGGCGCACCACACGCGATGGCCGTACGTTCGAGGTCCGCACCACCACGCTGGCCGATGGCAGCCTGGTGCGTACGTTTGCCGATGTGAGCGACTACGTGCGCGTGGAGAACGAGCTGCGCGAGAGCGAGGCGCGCTTCCGGTCCCTGAGCGACCTGTCGTCCGACTGGTACTGGGAGCACGATGCCGAGGGCCGCTTTGTGCAACTGGCGGGCGACCTGAGCGTGAACGGCATTCCGCTGTCGGACGTGATGGGGCGCACGCGCTGGGAGATCGGCGCCCTGAACATGACTGATGCCGACTGGGCTGCGCACCGCGCGGTGCTGGCCGCGCACCAGCCGTTCCGTGACCTGGAGCTGCAACGCCGGCGCGCGGACGGCAGCATGCACTGGATCTCGGTCAGCGGCGTGCCGGTGCTTGATGCCAATGGCGCGCTGCGTGGCTACCGGGGCGTGGGCCGCGACATCACCGAACGCAAGCAGGTCGAGAGCCAGATCGAACGCCTGGCGTTCTATGACTCGCTGACCGGTCTGCCCAACCGCCGCTTGCTGGTGGACCGGCTGCAACACGCCACGCTGGCGGTTGCGCGCTCTGACACCCAGGGCGCGCTGCTGTTCATTGACCTCGACAACTTCAAGGACCTCAACGACACGCTGGGCCATGACACCGGCGACCAATTGCTGCTGCAGGTGGCGCAGCGCCTGAAGGGCTGCGTTCGGGAGTCCGACACCGTGGCCCGTTTTGGTGGCGACGAGTTCGTGGTGCTGGTGGAGGGCCTCAGCCCTGACCCCGCCCACGCAAGCGCCGAGGCTGCGCTGGTGGCCAGCCACATCATCACCACGCTGGGCAAGCCCTATGCGCTGGGTGATGCCAGCCACCACAGCACACCCAGTATAGGCATCGCGCTGTTTGGCCAGCAGACCGTGAGCGTGGATGAGCTGCTCAAACATGCCGACCTGGCCATGTACCAGGCCAAGGCGGCGGGGCGCAACACCCAGCGCTTCTTCGACCCCGACATGCAAGCGGCCGTGAGCAACCGCTCGGCCCTGGAGGCCGACCTGCGCCGCGGCCTGCAAGACAAGGAGCTGGTGCTGTACTACCAGCCGGTGGTGGACGGCAAAGGCCGCTTGCAGGGTGCCGAGGCCCTGGTGCGCTGGCGCCACCCGCGCCGGGGCATGGTGTCCCCCGCCGAATTCATTCCGCTGGCCGAGCAGACCGGGCTCATCCTGCCCTTGGGGCAATGGGTGATGGAGACGGCCTGTGCGCAGCTGGTGGCTTGGCAGCGCAGCTCGCTCACGCGACAGTTCTTTTTGTCGGTGAACGTGAGCGTGCGGCAGTTCCGCCAGCCCGACTTTGTGGAGCAAGTGCTGGGCGTGCTCGATGCCACGGGCGCCAACCCGGAGCGCCTCAAGCTCGAACTCACCGAGAGCCTCTTGATGGCCGATGTCGAAGATGTGATTGCGCGCATGGAGCATCTGCGCCGCTACGGCGTAGGCTTCTCGCTGGACGACTTTGGCACCGGCTATTCCAGCCTGAGCTACCTCAAGCGCTTGCCGCTCGACCAGCTCAAGATCGACCAGGGCTTTGTGCGCGACCTGCAGACCGATCCCAACGACGCCGCCATTGTGCGCACCATCCTGGCCCTGGCCGACAGCCTGGACCTGGCCGTGGTGGCTGAGGGCGTGGAGACCACGGGCCAGCTGGAGTTCTTGCAGCGCTACGGCTGCAAGGCCTTTCAGGGCTACCTGTTTGGCCGGCCCATGCCCGCCGAAGTGCTGGAGCGTGCGCTACGGCCCGCGCTATGACCTGCGCTAAGGCAAAGGTCCGCCGGCGCGCGCAGTTCACAATTGCGCCATGAAAAAACAGGTGTTGGTCGCCGGTGGCGGCATTGGCGGCTTGGCTGCTGCGTTGGGCGCATCCCGGGCCGGGTGGGAGGTGCGGCTTTACGAGCGCGCTGCCGCGTTCAGCGAAGTGGGTGCGGGCGTGCAGATCGGGCCCAACGTGGTGCGCCGCCTGCAGGCCTGGGGTCTGCAGCAGCCGCTGCAGGCGGTGGCTGCCTTTCCCAGCCGGTTGCAGGTGCGCAACGCCGTCAGCGGCCAAGAGCTGGCCGTGTTGCCCCTGGGTCCCACGGCGGTGGAGCGCTATGGCGCGGCCTATGCCACCATTCACCGAGCGGACCTGCATGGCCTGTTGCTGTCCGCCGTGACCAAGTACACCGACACGCAATGGCATCTGGAGCATGCGATCGACAGCTTTGCCGATGCCGACGGCGTGGTCACCGTGCGCACCAGCCGGGGCAAGCAGGTTGAGGGCGATGCCCTGATAGGTGCCGATGGCCTGTGGAGCCGCACGCGCACCCAGCTTCTGGGCGCGGTACCGCCACGCGTGACGGGGCACCTGGCCTACCGCGCGCTGGTGCCGCAGCATGCGCTGCCCGACGCCTTGCGCACGGCGCAGGTCACCGCATGGCTGGGCCCGCGCCTGCACGCGGTGCAGTACCCCGTGCGTCGGGGCGAGCTGCAAAACCTGGTGGTCATTGTGCAAGGGCCCGCACCGCAAGACCTGGAGAACTGGGACCACGCCGCCAATGCCGCAGGCCTGGAGCACGCACTGCAAGGCACCTGCACCGCGCTGCAGGACGTGGTGCGCAGCGTGAGTGCCGCAGGTGGGGCGGGCTGGCGCCTGTGGCCCTTGTGTGACCGCCCGCCGGTGCGCAGCGCGGACGAGATGGCACAAGGCCTGGTGGGCCTGCTGGGCGATGCCGCGCACCCCATGCGGCCTTACCTGGCCCAGGGCGCAGGCATGGCGATTGAAGACGCGGCCGAGTTGCAGCGTGCTTTGGCCATGCACGACCTCGATGTGCCGCTGCGTCTGCGCCGCTATGCGCTCAACCGCTGGCAGCGCAACGCGCGGGTGCAGGCACGGTCGACACGCAATGGCCGCATCTTCCACGCCACGGGGCCGGTGCGCTGGGGGCGGGACCTGTCGCTGCGCCTGCTGGGCGAGCGCCTGCTGGATGTGCCCTGGTTGTACCGGGGCGACGGCTCCAGCGCCAGTTCGTTGTGACGGTTGGCGTGCGTGAGGCGCACGGCGGATAAGCCGTTGGCGCATGGCCGATGCATGCAGTATCAACCGGACATTCCAGTTGTCAGGACATTCCCTATCCGGTGCAACCCGCGAGCGCGTTTTGCAGGGTGAACTTTGCGCAGTGTGCCACGCTCTATCCCTGTGTGTGCAATGCCACAAAAAGGCCGGCCACACGCCCGCGAATTTGCTGTTCAAGCGCAGGTCGTGGTGCTACAAAGAGCCAAGCCGGTAGCGATTGCCAATGCAACACCGTGGTACCACCTGAGCCCGCCAGGGGTGCCGCTACAGGAGGTCGTATGGATGCCATCAGCAACTTCGCCGCGCGCTATGCCCGTAGCCGCGAAGAGGAAATGTCGATCGACGAGTACCTCGCCGAGTGCAAGCGTGACCCCATGGCCTATGCCACATCGGCCCAGCGCATGCTGGCAGCGATTGGCGAGCCCGAGATGGTGGACACGCGCAACGACCCGCGCCTGTCGCGGCTCTTTGCCAACAAGGTCATCAAGCGCTACCCCGCATTCACCGAGTTCTACGGCATGGAGGAGTCCATCGAGCAGGTGGTGAGCTTCTTTCGCCATGCCGCGCAGGGGTTGGAGGAACGCAAGCAGATCCTCTACCTGCTGGGCCCTGTGGGTGGTGGCAAAAGCTCCATTGCAGAGCGCCTCAAGGCGCTGATGCAGAAGGTGCCGTTCTATGCGCTCAAGGGCTCGCCGGTCAACGAATCACCGCTGGGTCTGTTCGACGCCGCAGAAGACGGCCCGGTGCTGGAGGAGCAGTTCGGCATTCCGCGCCGCTACCTGCAGCGTGTGCTGTCGCCGTGGGCGGTGAAGCGGCTGGAAGAGTACGGCGGCGACATCCGCCAGTTCCGTGTGGTCAAGCGCTACCCCAGCGTGCTCAAGCAGGTGGGCATTGCCAAGACCGAGCCGGGCGACGAGAACAACCAGGACATCTCCAGCCTGGTGGGAAAGGTGGACATCCGCAAGCTCGAAACCTTTGCGCAGGACGATACCGACGCCTACAGCTACAGCGGTGGCTTGTGTCTGGCCAACCAGGGGCTGCTTGAATTCGTGGAAATGTTCAAGGCGCCCATCAAGGTGCTGCACCCGTTGCTCACGGCCACGCAGGAGGGCAACTACAAGGGCACCGAAGGCTTTGGGGCGATTCCGTTTGACGGCGTGGTGCTGGCCCACAGCAACGAAAGCGAGTGGAAGGCGTTTCGCAACAACAAGAACAACGAGGCGTTCCTAGACCGCATCTACATCGTCAAGGTGCCGTACTGCCTGCGCGTGAGCGAGGAGATCCGCATCTACGAAAAGCTCATCCGCGAATCGTCGCTGGGCAGCGCCGTGTGTGCGCCCGGCACGCTCAAGATGATGGCCCAGTTCGCCATCCTCACGCGGGTGAAGGAGCCTGAGAACTCCAGCATCTTCAGCAAGATGCAGGTGTACGACGGCGAGAGCCTCAAGGACACCGACCCGCGCGCCAAGAGCTACCAGGAGTACCGCGACTACGCGGGCGTGGACGAGGGCATGACGGGCATCTCCACCCGCTTTGCGTTCAAGATTTTGTCCAAGGTGTTCAACTTCGACAGCGCCGAGGTGGCCGCCAACCCGGTGCATCTGATGTATGTGCTGGAGCAGCAGATCGAGCGCGAGCAGTTCGCCACCGATCTGGAGACCAAGTACACCGGCTACATCAAGGAGTTCCTGTCGCCGCGCTACGCCGAGTTCATTGGCAAGGAGATCCAGACGGCCTACCTGGAAAGCTACAGCGAGTACGGCCAGAACATCTTTGACCGCTACGTCACCTACGCCGACTACTGGATCCAGGACAACGAGTACCGCGACACCGACACCGGCGAGGTGTTCGACCGCAGTGCGCTCAACGCCGAGCTGGAGAAGATCGAGAAGCCCGCAGGCATCGCCAACCCCAAGGACTTCCGCAACGAAATCGTCAACTTTGTGCTGCGGGCGCGCGCCAACAACCAGGGCAAGAACCCGAGCTGGACCAGCTACGAAAAACTGCGGCTGGTGATCGAGAAGAAGATGTTCTCCAACACCGAAGAGCTGCTGCCAGTGATCAGCTTCAACGCCAAGGCCAGCGCCGAAGAGGCCCGCAAGCACGAGGACTTCGTCACCCGCATGGTGAACAAGGGCTACACGCCCAAGCAGGTGCGGCTGCTGTGCGAGTGGTACCTGCGCGTGCGCAAGAGTAGCTAGGGTCAGTGCCTGGGCCGCAGGCCCTGCATGGGGAACGGGAGCAACGGATGGCATTGCAAATCATCGACCGCAGGCTCGCTGGCAAGAACAAGTCGGTGGGCAACCGCGAGCGATTTGTTCGCCGATACAAGGAACAGATCGCGGATGCAGTGCGCCGTGCCGTCTCGCAGCGCGGCATCCGCGACATGGAGCAGGCCGAGAGCATCACCATCCCGCGCAAGGACATCAGCGAGCCCGTCTTCCACCACGGCCAGGGCGGCATCCGCGACACCGTGCACCCCGGCAATGCAGAGCATGTGCGTGGCGACCGCATCGAGCGGCCCCAGGGCGGTGCGGGCGGGCGCGGATCGCAGGCCAGCGACAGCGGTGAGGGCGAGGACGACTTCACCTTCACGCTGACCAAGGAAGAGTTCATGCAGCTCTTTTTTGAAGACCTCGCGCTGCCGCACCTGCTGCGCACCCACATTGGCGAGAACCCGCAGTGGAAGTCGCGCCGCGCAGGCTACAGCCAGGACGGCATCCCCAACAACCTGGCCGTGCTGCGCACCATGCGCGGCGCTTTGGGTCGGCGCATTGCACTGGGCAAGTCGGCGCACCGCGAGCTGCTGGCGCTGCAGGCCGAACTGGACGCCCTGCTGGCGCAGGACGACGGCACCAGCGAGGCGGTGGTTGAGTTGCAGCGCCGCATTGATGCGCTCACGGCGCGCATTGGCAAGCTTCCCTACCTCGACCCCATCGACCTGCGCTTTCGTGCGCGCACGCCGGTACCCGTGCCCAGCAGCCAGGCGGTGATGTTCTGCGTGATGGATGTGTCGGGCTCCATGGACGAGACGCGCAAGGAGCTGGCCAAGCGGTTCTTCATCCTGCTGTACCTGTTCCTCACACGGCACTACGAGACCATCGACATCGTGTTCATCCGCCACCACACCCAGGCGGCCGAGGTGAGCGAGGAGCAGTTCTTCCATTCCACCGAAAGCGGCGGCACGGTGGTGAGCAGCGCGCTGGTGCTGCTGGACCAGATCATTCGTGCGCGCTACCCGCAGGGCGACTGGAACATTTACGTGGCCCAGGCCAGCGACGGTGACAACTTCACCAACGACAGCGGCGTCTGCCGCAACCTGCTGGTGGACAAGATCCTGCCGCTGGTGCGCTACTTTGCCTATGTGCAGGTGGCCGAGGAAGAACAGAACCTGTGGGACGAGTACAGCCAGCTCGCGCCGCTGTACTCCCACTTTGCGATGCGCAAGGTCTCCGCACCCGGTGACATCTACCCGGTGTTCCGCGATCTCTTCAAGAAAGAGGGGGTGGCCGCATGAACAACGTTGTGCAGTACCCCGTGCTGGAGCGCCGCCTCAGCGACAACCCCTGGAAGGCCGCAGCCGTGGGCGAGCGCCGCCACCGTGCCGTGCCCGGCCAGCCCCTGCCTGCAGGCGCGCGGCCGGCCGAGCCGTTGCCCGACCCGAGCGACTGGACGTTCGAGCTGATCGAGCGCTACCACGCGGCCATTGCCGCCACGGCCGAGCGCTTTGGTCTCGACACCTACCCCAACCAGCTGGAGATCATCACCGCCGAACAGATGATGGACGCCTACTCCAGCGTGGGCATGCCGGTGAACTACCGGCACTGGAGCTACGGCAAGGAGTTTCTGGCCACCGAACGGCGCTACCGGCGCGGGCACATGGGCCTGGCGTACGAGATCGTCATCAACTCCAACCCCTGCATCAGCTACCTGATGGAGGAGAACACCACCGCCATGCAGGCGCTGGTGATTGCGCATGCCGCTTATGGCCACAACAGCTTCTTCAAGGGCAACTACCTGTTTCGCATGTGGACCGATGCGTCCAGCATCATCGACTACCTGGTGTATGCCAAGGACTATGTGGCCCAGTGTGAGGAGCGCTACGGCACGGGCGAAGTGGAGCGCTTGCTTGACTCCTGCCATGCCCTGGCCAACTTTGGCGTGGACCGCTATCGCCGCCCGTCCAAGAAGAACCTGGCGCGCGAGCGGCTTGAACGCGCGCAGCGCGAGGCCTACGCCCAGCAGCAGGTGAACGAGCTGTGGCGCACCCTGCCCACGCGCCCCGGCAAGGAAGGTGCGGCGCAAGAGGCCGACCGCTTCCCCAGGGAGCCGCAAGAGAACATCCTGTACTTCATCGAAAAAAACGCGCCCCTGCTGGAGCCCTGGCAGCGCGAGATCGTGCGCATCGTGCGCAAGATCGCCCAATATTTCTACCCCCAGCGCCAGACCCAGGTCATGAACGAAGGCTGGGCCACGTTCTGGCACTACACGCTGCTCAACACGCTGTACGACGAGGGGTATCTGAGTGATGGCGTGATGATCGAATGGCTGGGCTCGCACACCAACGTGGTCTACCAGCCACCCGTGGGGCACCGTGCCTATAGCGGCATCAACCCCTATGCGCTGGGGTTTGCCATGTACCGCGACATTCAGCGCATCTGCCAGCACCCCACCGAGGAGGACCGGCACTGGTTCCCCGATATTGCAGGCACCCCCTGGCTGCCTGCGCTCGACCATGCCATGCGCAACTTCAAGGACGAGAGCTTCATCGGCCAGTACCTCAGCCCGCACCTGATGCGCGAGATGCGCCTGTTTGCGCTGCATGACGACGCTGGCGAGCGCGACCTGGTGGTCAGCGAGATCCACGACGAAAACGGCTACCGCAGCCTGCGCCAGTTGCTGTCGCAGCAGTACGACTTGGGCACGCGCGAGCCCAACATCCAGGTGTGGAACGTGAACCTGCGCGGCGACCGCAGCCTGACCCTGCGCCACACCCAGTACCAGGGCCGTCCGCTGGCCGACGACACCCAGGAGGTGCTCAAGCACGTGGCGCGG
Source organism: Acidovorax sp. 22279 (assembly GCF_052045435.1). NCBI lineage: Bacteria > Pseudomonadati > Pseudomonadota > Betaproteobacteria > Burkholderiales > Comamonadaceae > Acidovorax > Acidovorax sp. 22279. The sequence goes on along the minus strand of NZ_JBQEOV010000016.1, from coordinate 124,057 downwards.
CTGTGGGGCTTTGGGGTGCAGATCGAGAGTGCGGACGCCGATGGCAACCACCCGGTGCTGCTGCACCAGGTGCCCGCCTCAGCCACCTGACCGGGCTGCGCTGGCACCTGCGCGGCGGCTGAGGGATGATTGCTCTGTTTTTGATAGCTGCCAGCGCATGATTCACTAGCGCTACCGCCCGATTTGGCTCAAAAAGCGGGCGAAGAGGCCTTGGCCCGTGGCACCCGTGCCTGCAGCGGGCAGTCGGTGGCCACACGCTCGGCCAACGTCTGGCGCAGGGCCTGCAGGGCGGCAATGCGGTCGTCAATCTCCTGCAGCTTGGCGGCTAGCACCTGCGCCAATGCGGGGCCGGGCTCGGCGGCGTCCCAGATGGCGGGCAGCCGGTCGCCGATCTCCGCCAGGGTAAAGCCCAGCTGCTGCGCAGTGCGGATGTACTGCACCAGCGTCACCACCTCGGGCGGGTAGTCCCGGTAACCGTTGTCCAGGCGCCGCGCGCGAATCAGGCCCTGCTGTTCATAAAAGCGCAGCGCCTCGCGGCTCAGGCCCGAGGCCGTGGCCAGTTCACCGATCAGCATGATCCCGTTCCCTTCACAAAGTGCTTGACCCTGAAGCGTACTTCAAGGTGGAAGCTCGGGGCCTCATTGATCCATTCACAGAGGTTTCCTGTCATGCACATCCCCGCTTTCGCTTCCGGCCGTTATCTGCGCATCGTGCGCGCCAGCGGCTGGTACGACCTGCTCGTCACCTGGCCGTTTGCCTTGCCCTGGACCTTCGCCTGGCTCTACGCCCAGCTGAACCTGCTGGCCCAGGCGCTCGCATTGCCTGGCACCTTGCACCCCTTGGACACCACGCACATGCTGCTGGCCAACCTGCTGGGCTCGGTGGTGGTGGTGTGGTCAGTGGCGCGCATCGTGGCGCCCACGGTGCTGCTGGGGCGGCTGGATGGCGTGGCGCGGTTTCTGTTTGCGGCCTGGCAGATCTACGCGGTGGCACACGGCGCCAATGCCATCGTGCTGGGTTTCACCGCCTTCGAGTTGTTGTTCGGCGTGCTGCAATGGTGGCGTGTAGCAGGTGCCAGTGCGGCGCTGTGCCCGCCTGACCCCGCGCGGGTGAATGAGCTGGTCAATGGGCGGGCGCGGGCAGCAGCCTGAAGGCCAGTGCACCCACCACCAGCATGGCCGCAATGGTCAGCATCACCGCCACGTACGGGTCTGCACCCTGTGCGGCGGCGAGGGAGGCCGCCACGCCCGTCACCCACTGCATCAGCGCCACGCCCAGGAACAGCGCCATGGTGAACACCGCCATGGCCCGCCCCGTGACCGCAGGGGCGTAGGCCGAGCGCACATCCGAATACTGCAGCACCATGTAGCCCGACAGCAGGCCCACGGCCACGGAGCCGCCCACGTCCAGCCATTCGGCATGCAGAAAGCCCATGGCCGCAAACAAGGCCGCCAGCAGGACGGTAAAGCCCAGCAGCCAGCGCCTGCGCCGCGCGGGGCCAGGGTCCAGCCGACCAAAAAGGGCTGGGCTGAACAGTGACACCAGCGACGACAGCATGGCCACATTGCCGCTGGCCACCAGCGAATAGCCGTGCCGCTCGATCAACAGTGGGCCCAGCCACAGTCCGCGCAGCGTGAGGAACGAGGCGTACGTCATCAGCGCCAGCAGCATGATGCCGGCGGTGTGCGGCAGCAGGAGCAGCGCGCCGAAGCCGCGCACCGCCTGCAGTATCGATTCGCGCGGAGCGGCCTCGTCGATGGGTTGTGCGGGTTCATGCACCTTCCAGAAGATCAGCAGCCAGGCCAGCGCCGCCAGGCCCGCCAGCACGCCAAACCCCATGCGCCAGGATGACTGCTGCACCAGCCAGGCCAGCGGCGTGCCGGTGAACAGCATGCCCAGTCCGCCCACCCCCATGGCCACCCCCGACACCATGGCAAACCGCGACGCCGGAAAGTAGCGTGCGATGAACACCGTACACACCAAAAATGCGGGTGCGCAGCCCACACCGATCAGCACCTGCCCCAGCAGCACCGTGCCATAGCCCGGCGCCAGTGCCGACAGCACCGCGCCCGCAATGGTCAGCGGAAACGCCACCAGCAGCGTGCGCCGCACGCCATACAGGTCGATGCCAATGCCCATGAACAGCTGCATGGTGCCAAAGGCAAACGCAAACGCCCCGGCAAACACCCCCAGCGCCTGCGCCGACAGACCGAACTCGGCCCGCAAGCCCGTCGCCATGATGGCCGTGATGGTGCGAAACGCCTGGCTCAGCGCAAAGCCCGCCACCAGCGCCAGCAGCATGGCCCAGGCAGCGCGGGGGGCGAGGAGAGGGGGGGCTGGCAAGGGGGTGGGCACGGGGGCAAGTCTCCAGAGCGGATGCCCGTGGCGGTCGAGAGGGGTTCTCTGCCGGCGACTGGGCCCCGCGAGGTTATCCGCTGAGCACGGGCGCTGCTGTCACCCATGGACGGCGGGGAGCCGGCCCGGTGGGCGGAGCAGCAGTACAGGCAGGCTCCTAGGGTATGTCCCAGTCCCTCCCATCCATAACCGACCAAACGCGTCGGATGCTGCGGATTTTGGGGTGTGGGTGCTTGTAATCGGATGTTTCTACCGCGGATTGGACTCCTCGGTGCTTCCAATCATGCCCCGTCCGCAGGCGGCTGGGGCCGTCATGAGGGCGCCACAGGGCGCGGGCAGACTTTAGAGGAGGCTCTCGATGTGGGGATCACCCCAATGACGGTGCCGGGGGCCTGGGGCACTCTTGTGTCCATGCGCTGCACCGGGTGTTGGTCACGGCTCTGGAATCGCAGGTTTCGGTCTCTCGCAATCAGGATGGTGCAGGCAATGGTGAGTGGCAAGGTTTGTGCTTGGGTGATCACCACGGGGCTTTGAACGGGCCCCGGTGGCCGGTGGCCACAAGCCGTTGGATGGAAGTTGTCGGGCGCCGTCAGGCGGCGCCACGATGTCAGGAGTGACCGATGAAGACGATGGTTTTGCTGGGTTCGGGTGCGTTGGCTACCCTCTTGTTGTCGGGCTGCGCAAGCCAGCCTCCCGCGATGCAGGCGTTCAGCGCACCGACCGATGGCAGCAGCATGCAATACGCCTGCGGCAACGGTGAAAAAGTGGAGATGCAGTTCTACCCCGAGCAAGGCCGCAGCGTGATGCGCCGCAGCGGCTGGACGGTGGAGCTGCCCAAGCAGGCTGCCGACAGCGGCTACGCCTACAGCAACGGCCCCACCACGGTGCTGGGCAAGGGCAATGAGCTGACGATCCAGATTGGACACCTGGCACCGATCTGGTGCCGCAGCAACCGCGGCATGATGGTGGCGGGCGTCCAGTAACCTCACCCCTCTTTGTCACCGGCCTGTTCGGGGCTGGTTCGGATTTCTGGTTTTTTCAGGGCCTGTGCAGCCTGTCTGCACAGGCCCTGTGTCGTTTCAGCGCGCCTCGGGCGTGCAGGACCCGGGGGCGGCTGCTGCAGAAGCAGGGCGCTGCTCCAGCGTGCGGGGGGCGACCAGCAGGTTGCCCTGTGCGTCCCGCACGGTAACGACCACCTCGCGGCTGCTGTCGGCGCGGGTGTCGCTGAACTGCAGTTGCATCTCGGCAGCCACAGTGCGGGTTTGGGCTTCGCCCCCGTTGGAAAATTCCGTGGTTTCCAGGGTGCCCTTCAGGAGTGCCCGGCCCTGTGCATCGATCTCCCACGGGCCGGTGAACACAAAGCGCTGGCAGGTGATGTTGAGTTCCACCCGCTCGTTTTCCAACAGCAGGTCCGTGCCACCGCAATGCAGAGCGCAGGGGGCTCCCACCGTGAAGCCCGCGCCCGAAAAATATACCGCGCCGTTGATCGGGCCGGTGCCCGTGCCACCGGTGCCGGGACCGCAGGCGGCCAGCACCAGCAGGGTGGTGACAGCCACCAGCCGTCGGGCCGTGAGGCTGGTCGTCTGGCCCACCCGGGCCCAGAGTTCAGGAAGGACGTTCATCTTGGTCTGCGGCATAGAAGTAGCTGCCAAAGCGGGCGCGCCGGTTGCGCTCGCCGGGCGGGGTGTTTTGCTGGTCGTGGTCGTAGCGGGCCTGGGCCTCGGTCATCACGGTCTTGAAGGCTTGGCGCCAGGCCTTGGCGGCCACGGCGTGCAGGCGGTGGGCTGATTCTTCGCTGAGCTGGTCCACAAACACGGCCTGCTCCAGGTAGTTGTGCTCGCCCTCCAGGTTGAGACTGGCCGCCGCCAAATGGTCGTGCAGGTTGTCCTGCATCAGCTGTGCCATCTCGGCAAAGCCCTGGCGCGGCACAAAGCCGGCGGCCAGCAGGCGGATGAGTCCATCCTCACCTTCCTCGGCGATGCCCAGGCGGACCAGTTCGTCGAGCACCGCGCGGGGCCGCACATCGCTGCTGATGCTGGCCACCAGGCCATCGAAGTGCGGAGGCTCGCCGCTGCGGGGCAGGGGGCGGGGCTGGCCCTCGTCGTCCAGGCAATCCGTCTGGCTCAGCCAGCGCGCGGCCACCTGGCTGGCCATGTTCAACGGGGTTTCGCCCGCTTCTTCCTCAGCAGCGGGCTCGGCCAGACGGCCGAGGTTGCGCACATCGCGCCGGTGCACGCCCGACATCAGGCTCACCGCGCTGTCGGTCGTCTTCTTGCCTGTGCGCTGCAGCTCGTCGTGCGCAGCGTCCAGAAACACTTTCTTCATGGCCGCGGCAAACGCGGGGTAGGCCACGCCATTGCGCAGCAGCAGGCGCGCCAGAGGGCGTAGCACGTGCAGGGCAGAGGCCAGAACGATGGCGGAGCGGGAGGGCATGAAAGAAGGCCGAGGCGCGGCGGGTGTCAGGGTCAGGCTGTGATTGTCATCTGGTTGACGGTTTGAAATTATGTGGGATATTATCCCACTTGTCTGCGATGGGGTGTGGGCCGAAGCCGACGCCGCGCCGTGGGTATACGCATTCACAGGGAGAACAATCACATGAAGAACCGAGGGTTGATGAACACATTGGCGGGCATATCCCATGCGTCGCCCGCATGGCTGGCCGTGGCCACCGCTGCATTCGTGGCGGGCTGCGGTGGCGGGGAGGGCGGCAATCCGCAGACCCCCAACGAGGCGCGGCTGCAGGTGGCGCGCTCCGGCGATCTGGTGGCCTACTTCAAGGCCAAGATTGCGCAGCGGGTGGCGCTGGGCTATCCGGGTACGGCCATCACCGTGCCCACCGTGGGGGGCTTGAGCAGCGCGGGCAGCGTGGTCACCCACACCGGCGCGCCACTGGCGGGTACGGTGGTGGAGGAAGACGGCCTCATCAAGGCCGAGGGCAACATGGTGTACGGCCTGCACCGCGCCTATGCCACCGACACTGGCCGCGAGCCGCCGCGCCTGGCCGCCATGGCCCGCGCGGCCGATGGCAGCCTGACCGGCGTGGGCAGCGCCACGCTGGACGCCAAGTACATCCCCCAGGGCTTTTATGTGGCGGGCGGTGGTACGCGCGCTGCCGTGCTGTCGCAGCAAGACCCGTATGCCGACCGCCAGCCCGTGGTGGCTGCGGCCGACGCCAGCGTCACCGTGTTGCCGGAGTACAGCCGCACGCTGTCGCTGGACCTGTTTGCCATCCACAAGGACATGGCGCCCGCGCAGCTCAAGCAGATGCGCATCGATGGCCTGCTGGTCGGCAGCCGCCTGATTGGCAACATGCTGTACCTGGTCACCACCTGGTCGCCCGACCTTACGCGCTTCACCGTGCCGGCAGGGGCCACGGCATCGGCGGTGGACGCGGCACTTAAGGACCTCAACACCGCCGCGCTGATCCCCACCCTGCGCGTGGATGGCGGCCAGCCGCAGCCGCTGGTCAACGAGGCAGCCTGCCTGGTGCAGACGGGCAATTCCTCGCTGTCGCTGCAGCTCACGTCCATCACGGCCATCGACCTCACCTCGTCCAGTCTGGCGCGCACCAGCCGCTGCTTTGCGGGCGGCAGCGAAGCGGTGCACCTGGGCGCGCGCAGCGTGTATGTCGCCAGCTCGCGGCAGTACCGCTATGGCGGCGATGTGGCCAACGCCGTGTTCCCCGCCGACAGCCGCACCGACATCCACAAGTTCAGCTTCCGGGGCGCGCAGGTGGACTACGACGCATCGGGCAGCGTGGACGGCCACCTGGGCTGGGACCTGCGCCGCCTGCCATCGCGCCTGAACGAATACCAGAACGATCTGCGCGTGCTGACCTTCACCGGCAAGACGGGCCAGAGCGGCATGCCGCCGGTGACCATCCAGGCCCAGCAGGCCTCCCCCGCGCTGCTGACCGTGCTGCGCGACAGCGGTCGGGACAGCTATCTGGGCCCGCAGGCCAAGCTGCCCATTCGGCTGCGCACGGCGCGGGGCGACCAGCAGATCGACAACCTGTTCTTTGCAGGCGCCCGGGCCTATGCCACACCCTTTACCAACACCGAACCCGTGTGGGTGCTGGACCTTGCCAACCCTGCGAACCCTACGGTGGCAGGCGAGCTGGCTGCGGGCGGCTATGCCGACCACCTGGTGCCGCTGCCGAACGGACTGCTGCTGGGCGTGGGCAAGGACAGCGCCCTGGGCGGCGTTGCCGATGGCATTCAGCTTGCGGTGTTCGATGTGCGCAATGCAGCGCAGGGCAAGCGGCTGGCCGCGCAGACGGCGGGCGGCCGGGGCAGTATCACCACGCTCGACAGCACCCGCCCCGTGCTCAACCTGCAGGCGGTGGAGGGCAAGGTGCGCATAGCGTTCCCTGCACGCGTTTACCAAGCGCCCACGGGCGTAGGCACGCCCCCGCCCGTGCGTGGCTACCAGGGTGCCTTGCGGCTGGAGGTGAACACCACCACCGGCGCGCTGGCCCAGCGCTCCATGGTGGTGTCTACCGCCATCTTGAACGGCGACACGCCCGGGCTGTACAGCCGCTTTGACATTGCCAACGAGCGCAGCTTGCAGGTGGACAACGTGGCCTACCAGCTCTCGGGCGGGCAGGTGTTCACCAGGGCCGGGGACTGAAACGCCGCCGATTGCGAATCAGGGAGAGAACTATAAAAACGATAGCTGCTAGCGCTTTATCGTTGGGCGCAGGCAGCAGTTAGAAGGCCTGTTCACCAGGGTGGTGAACAGGCCTGTTTTTTTGGGGCAGCTTGAATTGCTCACAGATCGGTGCGCAGCTTCCAGATCTCCGGGAACAGCACCACGTCCAGCATTTTGCGCAGGTAGCTCACTCCGCCCGTGCCGCCCGTGCCGCGCTTGAATCCGATCACGCGCTCCACCGTGGTCACGTGGCGGAAGCGCCAGAGGCGGAAGGCGTCTTCCAGGTCGGTCAGCTCCTCGCCCAGCTGGTACAGGTCCCAGTGCTTGTCGGGGTTGCGGTACACAGTCAGCCAGGCCTGCTCCACCGCATCGTTTTCCACATAAGGCTGTGTCCAGTTGCGCTCGGTGTGGCTCGCTGGCACGGCCAAGCCGCGCCGCGCCAGCAGGCGCAGGGCCTCGTCGTACAGCGACGGTGCCTCGTACGCCGCCTGCACCAGGGCCAGCAGGTCAGCGCGGTGCTCGTGGGGCTTGAGCATGGCCCGGTTCTTGTTGCCCATCGAGAACTCGATGCAGCGGTACTGGTAACTCTGGAAGCCGCTGGACTGGCCCAGGTACGGGCGCATGGCGCTGTACTCGGGCGGCGTCATGGTGGCCAGCACGTCCCAGGCGTGCACCAGCTGCTCCATGATCTTGCTGACCCGCGCCAGCATCTTGAAGGCGGGCGGCAGCTCATCGCGCGCAATGTGGCCGATGGCCGCGCGCAGCTCGTGCAGCATCAGCTTCATCCACAGCTCGCTGGTCTGGTGCTGCACGATGAACAGCATCTCGTCGTGCGCGGGCGACAGCGGCTTTTGTGCGGTGAGGATGGCGTCGAGCTGCAGGTAGTCGCCGTAGCTCATGGACTTGCTGAAGTCGAGCTGGGCGCGCTCCTCGTGCACGATGGATTCGGGCAGGGCGGCAGACGCCGGGTTGTTGCCATCGGCAGGGGTTTGCGAGAAAGGGCACATGGTGGTTTGCCTTTCCGATCAGGTGACGGCGTGCGTCTGGTTGAACTCGGCCTTCTGCCACTCGCCGCTCTCCAGCACCTGGCGCAGGTGCTCCACAGCGTTCCACACGTCTTCAAAGCCCAGGTACAGCGGCGTAAAGCCAAACCGCAGGATGTCCTTGTGGCGGCCCGTGCCGCCATCGCCCTTGCGGAAGTCGCCAATCACGCCGCGCGCAATCAGCGCTTGCACGATGGCATAGGCGCCGCTGCCCTGGCCGTTCACGCCCGCGCCTTCATCGCGCGTCAGGCACACCTGCGAGCCGCGCTGGGCATGCTCACGCGGCGTGGCCAGACCCAGGCCGTGGCCTGCGCAGCGCTCCTCCACCAGCTGGATGAACAGATCAGTGAGCGCCAGCGACTTGGCGCGCAGCGCGGCCATGCCGCCCAGGCTTTGTGCGGCGGTGAACACATCCAGCCCGCATTGCAGTGCCGACAGACTGATGATGGGCTGCGTGCCACACAGGTAGCGCGTGATGCCCGGGGCGGGCTGGTAGTCTGGGGTGAAGGCAAACGGTGCGGCATGGCCCCACCAGCCGGACAGCGGCTGCCAGAAGCGGCTGGCATGGCGCGGGTGCACCCAGGCAAAGGCCGGTGCGCCAGGGCCGCCGTTCAAATACTTGTAGCCGCAGCCAATCGAGAAATCTGCGCCTGCGCCGTTCAGATCGACCGGCACCGCGCCCGCGCTGTGCGCCAGGTCCCAGACGCACAAAATGCCCTGGGCGTGCGCGGCGGCGGTGATGGCGGCCATGTCGTGCATGGCGCCGGTGCGGTAGTTCACGTGCGTGAGCATCAGCACGGCCACGTCGCTGGTCAGTGCTGCGGTGATCTCTTCGGGCTCTACCAGCACCAGCTCCAGGCCGCGCTCCTTGCACAGGCCTTCGGCAATGTAGAGGTCGGTGGGGAAGTTGCTGCGCTCGCTCACGATGCGCTTGCGCGCGGGGCTGTCTTCGCGGGCGATGTTGAGTGCCGCGCTCAGCACCTTGTAAAGGTTGATGGAGGTGCTGTCGGTGCACACCACTTCATCCTGGCCCGCGCCGATCAGCGGGGCCAGCTGGTTGCCCAGGCGCTGGGGCAGGTCGAACCAGCTGGCGGTGTTCCACGATTTGATGAGGTCTGTGCCCCATTCGCGGGTGACCACATCGGCCACGCGCGCGGCAGCGGCCTTGGGGGCCACGCCCAGCGAATTGCCGTCGAGGTAGATCACGCCGGGTGGCATGGCAAAGTGGTCGCGCAGGGCGCGCAGCGGGTCTTGCGCGTCGAGTGCGCGGCAGTCTTGCAGGGTGATGGACATGGGAGTTGGGGAAATGGTTGCTATGTTATTGATAGCTGCCTGCGCATGTTGCACTAGCGCTTCCAGCCAAAAATGCTTGAAATTCTGTGTGTTGCGCTATTCCAGTGCCCGCAGCACGGCGCGCACGGGGGATGCATCGGCCGTGGTCAGCTTGAGCGGCAGGGCGATTAGTTCGTAGTCGCCCTCGGGCACGGCGTCGAGGACCAGGTTTTCGAGTACGCGCAGGCCCCGGCGGCGGATGACCTGGTGGCTCTCCAGTGTCTTGCTGTCGGCCGGGTCGATGCTGGCGGTGTCGATGCCCACCAGCAGCACGCCCAGGTCGGCCAGGCGTTCGATGGTGCCGGGCGCATAGGCGGCCAGCTGGCCATCCCAGCGGTCCACAGGCATGTGTTCATAGGTGCGCACCAGCACGCGCTGCGGCAGGGAGCCGTTCACCGCGTGGGCAATGTGGTCCCAGGTGATCAGCGGGCCGCAGCCGATGGCATGGATCACGCGGCAGGGGCCCAGAAACGCGTCGAGCGACACGTCACCGATGGTGGCGCCCTGCGCGTCATAGTGCAGCGGCGCATCGGCGTGGGCGCCGACGTGGGGCGACATGGTGATCGCGCTCACGTTGACCGGGCAGCCCGGGCCGATGGTGGCGCACCACTGCTGGCTGTAGGCCGTGTCGCCGGGGAACACGGGGCTGCCCGCAAACACGGGCGGCGAGATGTCCCAGAGCCGGCGGGCGGTGGGGGAGGAAGGCGTTGACATGGGACAAAGTTTGCATGTCCCGAAAAAGCCATGGTGTCGGTTATTTCCAACACCACTCAGATTTTTTGTTGAAGCCTAAACTATCTAGGCGTTGCTGCCGGCGTCAGGCGTAGAGCTGGCTACCTGCCGCAAGCGCTGCCTGCGCGCGCGCCTCGCCCAGCGCATCCACCACGGGCGTCCACACGCTGCGGTAAGTTGGCATGGCAGTCTTTTCAAAAGCAGTGTGGGGCCAGTCCGACCCCCAGACGAGGCGATCCTTCGCCAGCGCAGCAACACGCTGGATGTTGCTGGTCAGCCCCGCATACGGTGCCTGGTCGCGCAGCCGGTACCAGCCTGATAACTTCACCCACGCACCCAGTTCGGCCAGCTGCTGCAGGGTCAGCCAGGCTGCATCTGTGGCCGGCAAGGCCGCGTGCATGCCAGCCAGATGGTCCAGCACACAGGGCAACCGCGTTTGATGGTGCACTTGGGCAATCTGCGCCAGGTGGTGCGGGTGGGCGTACCACTGGATGTGCCAGCCCATTTCGCGCAGCGGCCCGGCCAGGGACTCCAGCGCATGCAGCCCGTTGCCCACCGGTGACACGAGGTTGAACCGTATGCCGCGCACGCCCAGCTGGTGCATGGCCTGCAGGGCGGCAGGCGAGGCGGTTTCATCGACCACCACCACCGCGCGGTGGCGACCTGGGCGGGCTTTCAGCGCGTCCAGTATCAGGCGGTTGTTCGTGCCATACACGCTGGGTTGCACCAGCACCAGGTGGCCCACGCCCAGCCGGGCCGCCTCGGCCTCGATGTGTTCGATGGGGTGGTGGGCGGGCTGGTAGTGGCCCGGCTGTGTGGCAACAGCGCCATCAAAGATATGGACATGGGCGTCCCACCCATCCAGGCGTGGGGGCGGGGCGCTGATCGCAGCGGTGGTCATCGATCAGCCCGCCACGATCTTTCGATCGCGCACCAGCTTGCCCCACAGGGCTTGCTGAGCCTGGATGAACTTGCCCGCGCTGGCCTGGGTGGCGTCCTGAAAACTGTCACCACCCAATGCCCGGATACGGCCCAACACTTCGGGGTCGGCCAAGGCCTTGCGGACGGCGGCCACCAGCTGCTTGCGTGTGTCGGCAGATATGCCTGCAGGCGCCAGTAAGGGGTTCCATTCCAGCACTTCGTAGTCGGTCACACCGACCTCTCCCATGGTGGGAATGTTGGGCAATGAACGCGCGCGCAGCGTGCTGGTCACGGCCAGGGGGCGCAGCTTGCCTGCATGGATGTGGCCCAGGGACGAAGCCACATTGGCAAAGAACAGCGGCACCTGCCCGCCCATCACATCGTTCATGGCCGGACCACCACCCCGGTAGGGGATGTGCGACAGCTTGATGCCCGTGCGCTGTTCGAACAACGCACCTGCCAGGTGCTGTGCAGAGCCGTTGCCTGAAGACGCGTAGGCCACCGAATCCGGCTGGGCCTTGGCCTTGGCGATGACGTCCTGCACGGTCTTGGCTTCAAAGCCGGGATGGCACACCAGCACATTCGGAAACGTGGCCAGGATGGCCAGCGGCGTAAAGGCCGCGTTGCTGTCGTACGGCAGCTTGGGGTAGAGCGAGGGGTTCACTGCAAACGACGACGCGTCCAGCAGCAGCGATGTGCCATCTGGCGTCGCGCGGGCCACGGCTGCAGCGGCCAGCTGGCCGCTGGCGCCCGGCTTGTTCTCGACCACCACCGATTGCCCTAGGGCCTCTGACAGGCGGGGCGCCAGGATGCGCGCCATCAGGTCGGCGCCACCGCCCGCCGGATACGACACCACCAGCGAAATGGGGCGCCCGCCCGCCAGGCCATTGGCACGTGCGCCGATCCACGGGGCTGCCAGCGTGGCGCCCAAGGCTGCCAGCGTCGTGCGGCGTGTGAGGGCACTGGAGCTGCTTTTGCCACCCAACAGCTGGGCAGATGTGGGAGCGGATTCCTGGGGGCGGTTCATGGTGTCTCCTTCGGGTGTGGGGGTGTTGTTCTTGGGGGCGTGGCTCAGGTGATCGTCACGGTGTAGTGAAAGGCGTTGGCGTCGCCCCGGGTGGTGCGCCACTCCACGCAGCGCCCACCCAGGTCGTGGGCGGCGCGCTGCACCTGCACGCAGGGGTGGCCAGCGGCGAGTTCCAGATGAGTGGCCTGGGCCGCGGTCAACACACCAAAGCCGATTTCGTCCACTGCGCGGTGCACATGCACCCCGCAGCGCCGAGCAAACATGGGGTAGAGCAGGTCGTCCCACTCAGAGGTGTTGCCCTCCACCAGGGGGGCAAACAAGTCCAGCGGCAGCCAGATTTCTTCCAGCAGACAGGGGCGGTCGGCCAGCAGGCGCACGCGCAGCAGGCGCAGCACGGCCTCGCCCGTGGCCAAGCCCAGGCGACGCGCTACACCCGCTGGCGCAGCCATGCGCTGGCGCGACACGATGCGCGAACGGGGAATCTCGTTGCTGCCGGTGTAAAACCGAAAGAACCGCAGCATCGAAGCCCCGGTGATGCCTTGCCGCACAAACGTCCCCCGGCCTTGCAGGCGCTCCACCAGGCCTTCTGCGACCAGCAGCTCCAGCGCCCGCCGCATCGTGCCCAACGCCACCTGGTGCTCGCTGGCCAACAGGCTTTCTGCAGGCAGCGCCGTACCGGGAGGCCATTCACCCGACACCACACGTGCACGCAGGGCGGCGGCCAGCGACGCATAGCGGCTCACGCCCGGTGTGGGGTGGAGCGGAACGATGGCGGATGTGGTTTGCATGTCTATAACTTTAGTCCTCTATAGGAATTTCTGCAAGCACATATCTCCTTGAATATGAAAGCGGAGTCGGCGCAACAGGGGCTGCGCTGAGATGCTGCAACGTGGAGGCGTTGAAAAAGAGGATGCCCGCTGCGGGGCTCAGTCCATGGGCCCGTCGCCGAGTGGCGCCAGCCCGTGCCGCGCACGCGCCTTGTGGCAGGCGTAGTCGCCCGCCGAGAACTCGCGGCAGGGCGCGGGGCGCAGTTCGTAGATGCTGCAGGCCACCTGCTGGCCCACCTGGCCGGTGAGCGCAACGCAGCGGATGGGTACCTGCTCCGTGCCCCGCATGCGGCAGGTGCTGCCGTTCACATCCAGGGCCAGACCGTCGGGCACCGTGCCACCCATTGCCTGCATCTCGTACACAGCAAAGTCCACGCGAAAGCTGGCGCAGCAGGCGCCACAGCTCAGGCACGGGTGGGTGGAATCGGCGGTGGTCATCGTGGTCGCGTCGTCGGACATTCGGGGCGGGCGGTGGGCCTGCGGCGGGGCCGTCAGGCGCTGTGCGGGAGGGCAATGCTAACGAAAAAGCCCACGCCCCGACCGTTCAGGCCCGCGCCCATCTGCACCTGCCCGCCCATGCGCAGCACCGCCTGCCGCACGATGGCCAGGCCCAGACCTGAGCCGTTGGCGGCATGGCCCGTGCCCCGGTAGAAGCGCTCGAACACCCGCTGCTGCTCTGTGGCCGGGATGCCGGGCCCGTCGTCCTGCACCGACAGCTGCAGCGCCACCCCCCCGCGCCGCAGCGTCACCGCCACGTTGCCGCCATCGGGCGTGTAGCGCAGCGCGTTGTCGATGAGGTTGTGGGCGATGGATTCGAACGCAGGCTGGTCGAGCCGCGCGGGCAAGGTGTCGGGCGCGTCCAGCGACAGCTCGATCTGACGCGCGATGGCCTGCGGCGCAGCCTGCGCCAGCGCGCCGCGCAGCCATTGCGCCACGTCCAGGTCGCGCGGTGCGGGGCGCTGTGCGTCGTCCAGCGCGGCCAGGTCCAGCAGTTGCTGGGCCAGGTGCGAGGTGCGGGCGATGGCCTGCTCCAGGTGTGCCTGGGCCTGCGTGCGTTCCTCCTCGCTGGGCGAGCGGGCCATCACGTGGGCCTGTGCAGTGATCACGGCCAGCGGCGTGCGGATCTCGTGCGCGGCGTCCTGCACAAAGGCGCGCTCGCGCTCCACCTTGTGTCGCAGCTGTGCGAAGAGGTGGTCCAGCGACTGCTCCAGGGGCTTGAGTTCGCCGTGGCGGGCGTTGAAACCCACCGATTGGAGGTCGTCCTGTCCGCGCTGCGCAATGCGGCTGGCCAGTTGCTGCAGCGGCCGCAGGCCGTGACGTACCGAGAGCCACACCGCCAGCAGCACAAAGGGTGACGCCAGCAGCAGGTAGGGCAGCAGGGCGCGGCCGTTGGACTGCAGGAAGTTGGAGTCCGTGCGCTTGGTCTCGAACACCCGCAGTACCCAGCGCGCATTGCGACCGGTGTAGATGCGGAACGACCGGCCCTGCAGGGCGGCTTCCTCTATGAATGGCTCTGCGCGGGGCGTGGCGGGCGGCAAGGCCACGTTCTGCAGCCCCGGCGAGGCAAACACACGCTGGCCAGATGCCGCATCGAGCAGCTCGTGCATCTGCACCCCGGGCAGCAGCCCGATCTGGCGGCGGCGGACGTTGGTCCAGTGGTCGGTGGCCGCCACGGCCGTGGCGGCGTGTGCAGGATCGATAACCTGGGCCAGCGAGTCCAGCACCGCGTCGCCGTACTTCATCAGGCCCGGGTCCCGGGTGATGGTGTGTTTGTAGTTGACGAAGTTGTAGCCCAGCAGTACCGCCCACACCACCACAAACGCCACCAGCACCGAGGCCACGCTGCGGCGCATCAGCGTGGGTTCGGCCAGCCAGGCCCATGCGCTGCGCAACGCGTGCTTCATCGTGGTCATGCTTGCAACAGGTAGCCCACGCCGCGCACGGTTCGGATCAGCTCTGCTCCGATCTTGCGCCGCAGGTTGGACACATGCACTTCGATGGCGGCAAAGTCCATGGGCTCGCCCAGCGGGTCCAGCCGCTGCGACAACACGCTTTTGGACACCACCACACCGGGTTCGCGCGCCAGTTCCAGCAGCAGCTGAAACTCGCGCGGCGACAGCTCCAGCGGAAGCCCGGCGCGCTGCACGGCATGACGCCGGGGCTCGATCACCAGCTCGCCCAGCACCCAGCGCTCGCTGGACTGGCGCGCGCTGCGGCGCAGCACGGCGCGGATGCGCGACATCAGTTCGGCCGTGGCAAAGGGCTTGATCACAAAGTCGTCCGCCCCGCCGTCCAGGCCCGCCAGCCGGTCCTCCACGGCCGAGCGCGCCGTGATCACGATGACGGGCACCTGCCCGCTGTGCCCGCTCTGGTTGCGCCAGCGCGCCAGCAGGTCAAAGCCACTGCCGTCGGGCAGTGTGAGGTCCAGCAGCACACAGTCGACGGTGGTGGCATCGACGGTGGCTGGGGCGTCCACAGCGCGGCGCAGCCACTCACTGGTCAGCCCCTCCACCTTCAGCGCGGACTGCAGCGCGCGGCCCAGATCCAGGTCGTCTTCGATGAGCAGGATGTGCATGGGGCGATTGTGGCGGGAGTGATGGCCGTTGCGCAGTGCCGCAGCCGCCACCTTTGGCTGGCCTTAAGGCGGGACTTTGCACAATGGGCGCATTCAATGGCTCAACACATGGGGGGGAACGATGGCATCGACAACCAAACAGGCGATGGTGCGGCGATGGTGGGGCAGCGCAGCGCTTGCTGCTGCACTGGCCTTGGTGGGCTGTGCCTCCGGGCCTACGCACCCTTCGCTGGCTGGAGCGCAATTGCCCGACCTGGTGCCCGTGCGCGACTTTGTGGCCAGCCGGCAGTCCACTGGGGGTTATCGCGTGTCGCCGGATGGAAAGCGCATCGCCTGGTTTGGCACCGACGGCGTGGTGCCCGCAATCTGGGTGCAGTCCATCGATGGTGGCGACGCCAAGGCGTTTCGCATCCGCGCGCGCGCCATCCGCTTCAGTGCCGACAGCCGCTGGCTCGGCATCACGGCCGACCCCACGGGCGATGAAAACACCCGCATCTATGCGGGCCCGGTCGAGGGCCCCGGGACCGACTTGCGCGAGCTGATGCCTGCACCGCGTTCGGTGGCGCATTTTGCGGAGTCAGTCGATGCCTCGTCCGACTTCATCGTCACCTCCAACCAGCGCGACAAAAAGGTGTTTGACCTGTACCGCGTGAACCCTGCGGGCGGGCCGCCGGTGCTGATGGCCACCAACCCCGGCAACGTGGGCTGGTGGGGCGTGGACACCACGGGCCAGCTGCGCGCCCGGGCACAGATCCAGGGCGACCAGGTGCTGCTGGAGCGACCTGGCGCCGAGCCGGGCAGCTGGGTGACGGTGGCAGAGCGCAGCCGGTGGGACACGCTGAACATCTTTGGCCTGCACGATGAGGGGCGCAAGGCCTGGGCCCTGTCGAACCGGGGGCGCGACAAGCTGGCGCTGGTGCGGCTGGACCTGACCACGGGCTCCGAGGAAGAGTGGTTTGCCTCGCCCGACGTGGACCTCGACAGCGTGACGCTGAGCCGGCGCACCCGCGAGCCGCTGCTGGCGCACTTCATGCCGGGCTACCCGGCGCGCAAGGTGTTCGACCCAGCGCTGGATGCCCGGCTGTCCGCGCTGGCAGGTGACAAGCCCGCAGAGGTGCTGGTGACCAGCCTGGACCAGACGGACAAGGTGCTCACGGTGGCGGTGGCCACCGACCGTGGCACGCGCAACTACCTGCTGCGCGATGGGCACGAACCCCGCTTTCTGGGCGAGAACCGGCTGAGCCTGATTGCCAAGGACCTGGCCCCCACCGCGCCCATCACCTACACCGCGCGCGATGGTCTCACCATTCACGGCTACCTCACGCTGCCCGTAGGCGCAGCGCCGCAGCGGCTGCCCACCGTGCTGCTGGTGCATGGCGGCCCCTGGGCGCGTGACCGCTGGGGCGATGGCGCCACCAGCCGCGCCATGCAGCAGTTTCTGGCCAACCGGGGCTATGCGGTGCTGCAGGTCAACTACCGGGGCTCCAGCGGCTATGGCCGCAACCACATGGAAAAGGCCCGTGGCGAGTTCGCAGGCCGCATGCACGACGACCTGGTGGACGGCGTGCGCTGGGCGGTGGAGCGCGGCGTGGCCGACCCGCAGCGCGTGGCAATCTATGGCGCCAGCTACGGCGGCTATTCGGCCCTGGTGGGCGCCACCTTCACGCCCGAAGTCTTTGCCTGCGCCGTGGATGTGGTGGGCGTGACGGACATCGCACGCCTGCTGGAAGCTGCTCCGCCCTATTGGGAGCTGGGCCTGCCGTGGTGGCACCGCTATGTGGGCAACCCGGCCGCGCCGGAAGACCGTGCGCGCATGGACGCGAAGTCGCCCCTGTACCGGGCTGAGCACGCGCAAAAACCCATCCTCATCATGCACGGCGTGAACGACCCGCGCGTGAAGCTGGAGCAGTCCGAATGGATGGTGGCGGCCCTGCGCAAGGCGGGCAAGCCGGTGGATTACGTCACCTTCACCGGGGATGGCCATGGCAACCAGCGCTGGCCCAACAACCTCACCATGTACCGCAAGACCGAGGACTTCCTCGCCCAATGCCTGGGTGGGCGGACCAGCGGTTTTGATTACTACCAGCTGGGTGCATGGGCGTTCTGATGACGCAGGCCTTCGCTTCGTTGCTTGCGCGCAAGGGGCTGCGCAGCGGTAGGCTGGTCATTGCACTGGTTCTGGCCGCAGGGTGTGCTGTGGCGGGTGCCCAGCCGGTCGCTCCGGCGGGCGCGGCCTCCGTGGACGTGAAGGCTGCAGCGCCTGCGGCGCCGCCGGTCTACACCCGGGCGCGGGTGGTGTCTGTGGAGGCGGATGCGGGCGGCAACACCACGCATGTGCGGCTGAAGCTGCTGCCCCGCGCCAAGCTGCCGTTCACCACACAGACCTTCCGGGTGGTCAACCCCGCCCTGATGCACGGCATTCCGCAGGGGGCCTGGGTGCAGTTCACTGCCCGGCACATCGACGGCGAAAACACGCTCACATCCATCCGCGCTACTGCGGAGTGCAAGCGGTTTGAGCGATGTGACTGACCACCCGGGCAGGGCAGCGGGGACTGCGGCTTGCGCTGCGTCAAGGAGAGAGTGAGACGGCAACCAGCACGATGCAGATATTGGTAGAATGAGAATCACTATTATTTGTATCGAGGCCAGTCACCATGAAAACCATGGACGATGGCGCTGCGGCGCGGTTGCATCTTCCTACGCAGCAGAACCTGTCCTCGCGGCTGGACCAGTTGCCGCGCCGTGCCTCGGGCCGGGTCACGGGCCTGTTGCCCGCACAGGACGCGCAAGAGCACAGCATGCTGCTGCGCTTGCTGGAGATTGGCTTCCTGCCCGGTGAAACCGTGCAGGTGGTTGCACGCGGCGGCTGGGGCGGCGATCCCATCGCGGTGCGGGTGGGGCAGGCCACGTTTGCGCTGCGTCGCCAGGAGGCCTCCATGGTGCAGGTGCAGCCGCTGGATGACACCAGCCTGTCTGCCAGGGAGCTGGCATGAACGCCCAGGCTACTGTGCAGCCCACCGCCGCCGATGCGCCCCTGCGCGTGGCGCTGCTGGGTAACCCCAACTGCGGCAAGACCGCGCTGTTCAACCTGCTCACCGGCGCACGCCAGAAGGTGGCCAACTATGCGGGCGTGACGGTGGAGCGCAAGGAAGGCCTGCTGCAGACCGCCGCCGGCCGCCGCGTGCGCGTGCTGGACCTGCCGGGCGCCTACAGCCTGCACGCACACAGCGTGGACGAGGCCATCACCCGCGACATCGTGCGCGGGCGCCGCGCTGGCGAGCCCGTACCCGATGTGCTGGTGTGTGTGACCGATGCCACCCACCTGCGCCTGAACCTGCGCCTGGTGCTGGAGGCGCGCGCCCTGGGCCTGCCCATGGTGCTGGTGCTCAACATGATGGACGTGGCCGAGCGCCAGGGCATCGCCATTGACCGCGAGGCGTTGTCGCGCGAGCTGGGCATGCCTGTGCTGGCCACCGTGGGCGTGCGCGGCAACGGCGCCCAGGAGCTGGTGCAGTGGCTGGATGGCGCCAATCTGCAGCAGCTGCAGCGCCCGGTGGTGGCGCCCGATGCGGCGGCGCGCCTGGATGCGAGCGACCTGGAGGCGCAGAACGACGTGATCCGCACGCACCAGGAGGTGCGGCGCATTCTGGACCGGGCCGTGCGCGTGCCGGTGGTCAGCCTGCGGACTGACGACCGCATCGATGCGGTGGTGCTGCACCCGGTGTGGGGCCTGCTGATCCTGGCCGCCACGCTGTTCCTGATGTTCCAGGCGGTGTTCAGCTGGGCCGAGCTTCCCAAGTCATGGATTGAAGATGGCGTGGGCTGGCTGGCAGCCCTGGTCAACAGCCACATGGCCGACGGCCCCTTGCGCAGCCTGCTGACCGACGGGGTGCTGGCGGGTGCGGGCGGGGTGCTGGTGTTTTTGCCGCAGATCCTTTTCCTGTTCCTGTTCATCCTGGCGCTGGAGGACTCGGGCTACCTGCCGCGCGCGGCGTTCTTGCTGGACCGCGTGATGGGCACGGTGGGTCTGTCGGGCCGCTCGTTCATCCCGCTGCTGTCGAGCTTTGCGTGTGCCGTGCCGGGCGTGATGGCCACGCGCTCCATCACCCACTGGCGTGACCGGCTGGTGACCATCATGATCGCGCCGCTCATGACTTGCTCGGCGCGCCTGCCAGTGTATGCGCTGCTGATTGCAGCCTTCATCCCCGAGCGCACGGTGGCGGGGGTGTTCAACCTGCAGGGCGTGGTGCTGTTCGCTCTGTATGTGGCGGGCATCGTCAGCGCCATGGCCGTGGCGGCGGTGGCCAAGCTGGCCCGCAGCGACACGCGGGCCACGCCGCTGATGATGGAACTGCCCGCGTACCGCCGGCCCAGCGTGCGGGGCCTGGCCTACGGCCTGTACGAGCGGGCGGTGATTTTCATCAAACGGGTGGGCGGCATCATCCTGGCCGTCACGGTGTTGTTGTGGTTCCTGTCCACCTACCCCGGTGCGCCGGAAGGCGCCACACAGCCTGCCATCACCTACAGCCTGGCCGGCCAGCTGGGCCGGCTGCTCGAGGTCATCGTCGCACCCATCGGTTTCAACTGGCAGATTGCCATTGCGCTGGTGCCCGGCATGGCTGCGCGTGAGGTGGCGGTGAGCGCATTGGGCACGGTGTACGCACTGTCCGCCACGGGCGACGAGGTGGCCAGCCAGCTGGGGTCGTTGATTGCGGGCTCGTGGTCGCTGGCTACCGCGCTGTCGCTGATGGCCTGGTATGTGTTTGCGCCCCAGTGCATCTCCACCATCGCCGCCGTGCGGCGCGAGACCAACGGCTGGCGTTACCCGCTGCTCATGGTGGGGTACCTGTTTGCCATGGCGTATGCGGCCAGCTTTGTGACCTACCGCGTGGCGCTGGCGCTGGGCGGCGGCTGAGGGGAAACGTTGTGATGGTCCAGCAACTCATCGTCGGTCTGATCGTCCTTGCCGCAGCGCTCTATGTGCTCTGGCGGTATTTGCCCGGGCGCTGGCGCCGGGGGTTGGGCAAGGTCCACCCGGGGCTCGTCCAGTCGCCGGGCTGTGGGGGAGGCGATGGTGGGTGCAGCAGCTGCGGCAGTTGCGCGGCGCCGTCCGCGGCGGCCGCTGAAAAACCCGTGGCCATGCCCGTCCGTCGCGGGCCTGCTTCTCAGTAGTTGCTATATTTTATATAGCTGCTAGCGCATGATTCACTAGCGCTACAAGCCGTTTTGACTCAAATTGTCTACTGGTACAGCTGGCCCTGGCCCAGCGCGATCAGCGCCTGTTGCAGGTTGACGCGCGCCTGTGCCTCATAGCGCTGCGCAAAGTAGGCTGTGCCATAGATGTGCGGGCGGTCCAGAAAGCCTCGCAGCACTGCGCTGCGCCCCGCCACATAACGCGGCCAGCGCACAAAGAAGTATTCACGCCGCACGTTGCGTTCGAACTGTCGGTACACCGCGTCACTCTGGCCCAGGATGGCGAGGTCGATGTCTACCACCCACAGCGCATCGCCGGTGAGCGGGCCCGGGGTGTGGCGGGTGTCCATCACATGCTGGCGCACGGTTTCGGCCAGCGTGGTGGGCAGCCCTTGGCCCAGCAGGAACTGTCGCGCCCAGTCGGCGCTGCGCGCCTCGTTGTGTCCGCTCCACGGCCAGTAGATGGCGTCGTGGTACCAAAGGGCGAGGGCCACGGCAGGGGGGTTGTGAAGCGCTCCGGGCTGCTGGTCCTGCACTGCCTGGAGGTGCCGCAGGCAGGCCCGCAGATGCGTGGTGTCATGGTAGGCGCGGGGCCAGCGGGCCCAGCTGCGCAGCAGGCGCCTGCCCTCGGCCCGCCAGGCGGGCGTGTCGCGCCCCAGCGCTTGGCCCAGGGCATGCCAGTGCGCCAGCAATTCGGCGCTGTGAGCGGGCTGGCGGCGCCAGGGCATGGGGGCTTTTAGGCCAGTTTGCCCAGAAGCAGATATTCCATCAGTGCTTTTTGTACGTGCATGCGGTTCTCTGCCTCATCCCACACCACCGACTGCGGCCCGTCGATCACATCCGCCTCGACCTCCTCGCCCCGGTGCGCGGGCAGGCAGTGCATGAAGAGGGCGTCGGGCTGGGCCGCAGCCATCATTTCGGTGTCCACGCACCAGTCGGCAAAGGCCTTCTTGCGCGCTTCGTTCTCGGCTTCGTAGCCCATGCTGGTCCACACATCGGTGGTGACCAGGTCGGCGCCCCGGCAAGCTTCCATGGGGTTGCTGAAGAATTGATAGCTGTCAGCGCTGATTCCACCGGCGCCAGCGGCCAATTTCTCGTCCACTTCGTAGCCGCGCGGGGTGCTCACATGCACCTTGAAGCCCAGCAGCGACGCCGCCTGCAGCCAGGTGTTGGCCATGTTGTTGCCGTCGCCCACCCAGGCCACCGTCTTGCCTTGGATGGAGCCCCGGTGCTCGATGTAGGTGAAGATGTCCGCCAGGATCTGGCAGGGGTGGTATTCGTTGGTCAGGCCGTTGATGACTGGCACACGCGAGTTGGCGGCAAAACGCTCGATCTTGGCCTGCTCATACGTGCGGATCATCACCAAGTCGGTCATGCGGCTGATGACCTTGGCGCTGTCCTCGATGGGTTCGGCGCGGCCCAGCTGGCTGTCGCCCGTGGTCAGGTGCACCACACTGCCGCCGAGCTGGTACATGCCCGCCTCAAAGCTCACGCGCGTACGGGTGCTGGCCTTCTCGAAGATCATGGCCAGCGTACGGTCCACCAGCGGGTGGTGCTTTTCGTAGGCCTTGAACTTCTTCTTGATGAGCGCGGCGCGCTCGAACAGGTAGGCGTACTCGTCGGCGGTGAGGTCGGTGAACTGCAGGTAATGTTTCAGCGTCGTCATGGCAGTGGGGCTATTCTTCATTCAGCCAGGATGGCTTTGACCAGCGGGGTCAGCTTGGCGACGATTTCGTCGGCTTCGGCGGTGGTGAGGATCAGCGGCGGCACCAGGCGGATCACGCTGTCGGCCGTGACCGACAGCAAGAGGCCTGCCTCGGCCGCGCGGCCGATCAGAGCGCCGCAGGGCTTGTTCAGCTCGATGCCCAGCATCAGGCCCTGGCCCCGGATCTCCTTCACACCGGGCAGGCTGCCCAGCTCGCGCTGCAGTGCCGCCCTGAGGTGCTCACCCACCGTGGTGGCATTTTGCAGCAGGCCGTCTTCTTCCATGATGCGAATGGTTTCGACCCCGGCGCGCATGGCCAGCGGGTTGCCGCCAAAGGTGGTGCCGTGGTTGCCGGGCTGCAGCACGTTGGCGGCCTTGGGGCCGGCCACCACCGCGCCAATCGGCACGCCCGAGCCCAGGCCCTTGGCCAGCGGCATCACGTCGGGCACGATGCCGGCCCATTGGTGGGCAAACCACTTGCCGGTGCGGCCCATGCCGCACTGCACTTCGTCGATCATCATCAGCCAGCCGCGCTCGTCGCACAGCTTGCGCAGCTGCTGCAGGTATTCCACGCGCATGGGGTTGATGCCGCCCTCGCCCTGGAT
This sequence comes from Acidovorax sp. 22279, assembly GCF_052045435.1. Classification (NCBI taxonomy): domain Bacteria; kingdom Pseudomonadati; phylum Pseudomonadota; class Betaproteobacteria; order Burkholderiales; family Comamonadaceae; genus Acidovorax; species Acidovorax sp. 22279. The sequence goes on along the minus strand of NZ_JBQEOV010000016.1, from coordinate 101,092 downwards.
GGTCTCGAAGAACACGGCCACCACGTTTGGGTTGCCTTCGGTGGCTTGCTTGATGGCTTCGATGTCGTTGAGCGGCACGCGCACAAAACCCTCGACCAGCGGGCCGAAGCCACTGTAGATCTTGGGGTTGCCGGTGGCCGACATGGTGGCGATCGAACGGCCGTGGAAGGCCTTTTCATAAACCACGATCTCAGGCTTGGCAATGCCCTTGTCCACGCCGAACTTGCGTGCAATCTTCAGAGCCGCCTCGTTGGCCTCCAGGCCCGAGTTGCAGAAGAACACGTTGGTCATGCCCGACAGCTCCACCAGCTTGGCGGCCAGCTGCTCCTGCAGGGGCGAGTGGTAGTAGTTGGAGGTGTGGATCAGCTTGGTGATCTGGTCCTGCAGCGCGGGCACCAGCTTGGCATGGTTGTGGCCCAGCGTGTTCACGGCAATACCGCCCAGGCCGTCCAGGTATTCCTTGCCGTTCACGTCCCACACGCGGCTGCCTTGCCCACGGGCCAGCGCGATGGGTACGCGGCCATAGGTGTTCATCACGTGGGGCGAAGCTGCCGGGATGGAAGCGGTCATGCGGAAATCTCCAGACGGTACGGTGGCGAAAAAGCGAGTCACGATTCTAGGGGGAGCAGGGGTGCGGTCTGTTGACGATTGCGCATCACTGCAATGCCGGGCTCTTACCCTCTTCGGGGTGCCTATGTGTAGCGCGCTGGAGGGATTAGGGAGCTAGCTCTTATATAAGAGTTAGAATGTCGCGTTGCGGTGCAACATGCAGTGATCCTGCGTCTGTGCCCTCACTACCACTCCAATCCCCGATGGTTTCCCCCTCCTCCAAAGAAGTCTTCATCCAGGGCATCACCCATGACGGGAAAACCTTTCGTCCCAGCGACTGGGCCGAGCGGCTGGCCGGGGTGATGAGCAGCTTTCGACCCGGTGGAGCCCGGCCAGGCAGCCATCTGAGCTATTCGCCTTGGTGCATTCCCACCACGCTCAACGGCGTGAAATGTGTGGTCGTACACCGCGACCTGCAGGGGCACGAGCCCATGGCCTGGGACTTCGTGATCAATTTCGCCCGCGACAACAACCTGCAGGTGGCCGAGGCCTGCCTGCTGCCCGACCCGCCTTCTTCCGCCAAGCCCTGACCGGCCACAGCCTGGCTCCCGGCGCTGCCTGCCGTGTCGGGCCCGAGGCGTCACTGCGCAGGGGCATGCCCGCCCGGCAGCCAGCGGGCACTCCCCATCCACCCTTTGATGCGCTTCAGGCTGCCTGGCGCAGTTCTGAACCCCCAACGAAAAAACCGCCCGAAGGCGGTTTGTTCGTTTTTTGCTGGCAGCGCACCCGTTACAAACGGCGAACGGCAGGTGCCGTTCGGGCTGTTTGCCTGAAGTGGGTCAGGCGGCCGTTGCCAGGGCTTTCACCTTGGCAGACAGACGGCTCTTGTCGCGAGCAGCCTTGTTCTTGTGGAAGATGCCCTTGTCAGCCACGGTGTCCACCACGGCTTGCATCTTGGCGAACAGTTCGGTCGCCTTGGTCTTGTCGCCAGCCAGAACAGCCTTTTCGACGTTCTTGACAGCGGTACGGTATTTGGAACGCAGCGAGGTGTTTGCAGCGTTGATCTTGACGTCCTGACGGACGCGCTTGCGGCCCGACGCCAGGCGCGGGTTCTTCTTCTTGGGTTTTGCGGATGCCATTGTTTAGTTCCTTGGGTCTGTGGATGATGCCAGCAAAGCCAGCGATTATAGCCCAGAGCAGTTCCTGTATCCATACCTGTGCCCGAACCGGCGGAACGCCATCGCCACCGCACCGGTGGCTCCTGGCGCTGTCAGCGCGACATGTGCATCGCCCTTGACGGCGGAGGGGCACGGCTTCGAGCCCGCCTGCGCAGGCTTGGACGGTCTGAAAAGCTGCCGCCTGTGGCAGCTGTACCGAGGCGCGAAGCGGCGCAGGGGGAATACACTCCCCGCGGTGTCACTGTTCAAAGCCGCCTCCACCGTCTCCCTCTTGACCCTCGTCTCCCGCATCACCGGGCTGGTGCGCGAGTTGCTCATGGCCTCCGTGTTCGGGGTCAGTGCCATGACCGACGCCTTCAATGTGGCGTTCCGCATTCCCAACCTGTTCCGCCGGGTGCTGGGCGAGGGCGCTTTCAGCCAGGCTTTTGTGCCGGTGCTGGCTGCCACCCGGGCCGAGGACGGCGACGAGGGCGCCAAGGCGCTGATCGACCACGTGGGCACCTTGCTGGCCTGGACGCTGGTGCTGCTGTGCATCGCGGGCGTGCTGGGTGCGCCCTGGATGGTGTGGGCCATGGCCAGTGGGCTCCAGCCCCAGGGGTTTGACGCCGCCGTCACGATGACCCGCTGGATGTTCCCGTACATCGGCTTCATGTCGCTGGTGGCGCTGGCAGGGGGCATTCTCAACACGTGGAAGAAGTTTGCGGTGCCTGCAGCCTCGCCGGTGTTGCTCAACATTGCGCTCATCCTGTCCATCACGCTGGGCGCGCCCTTGTTCAAGCGCCATGGCATCGAGCCCATCTATGCGCAGGCGGCGGGTGTGATGCTGGGCGGCCTGCTGCAACTGGGCATCCAGGTGCCTGCGCTGCTGCGCCTGGGGCTGCTGCCCCGCATTGGCGTGCGCTGGTCTGCCATCCGCGCGGCGTGGGCGGACCCGACCACCCGCAAGGTGGCGCGCCTGATGCTGCCCGCCTTGCTGGGGGTGAGCGTGGCGCAGGTTTCGCTGCTCATCAATACGCAGATTGCCTCACATCTGGCCACTGGCAGCGTGAGCTGGATCACCTATGCCGACCGCCTGATGGAGCTGCCCACCGCCCTGTTGGGCGTGGCGCTGGGCGTGGTGCTGATGCCGCAGCTGGCCAGCGCCCGCGCCAAGCAGGATGACGAACGCTATTCGGCCATGCTCGACTGGGGGCTGCGGCTGGTGGTGGTGCTGTCGGTGCCCTGCATGGTGGCGCTGCTGGTGTTTGCCAAGCCCCTGGTGGCCGTGCTCTACCACTACGGCGCCTTTGCCGATCGGGACGTGCAGCAGACCACGCTGGCCCTGGCGGGCTACGGGGTTGGCATTGTGGGCATCGTGGCCATCAAAGTGCTGGCGCCGGGCTACTTTGCCAAGCACGACATGCGCACGCCCATGCTGATTGCCGTGGCGGTGCTGGTGCTCACGCAGATGATGAACTTTGTGCTGGTGCCCTATTTGCAGCATGCGGCGCTGACGCTGTCGATTGGCGTGGGGGCGGTCATCAACGCTACCTGGCTGCTGGTGGGGCTGCTGCGGCGCGGCAGCTACCGGCCCTTGCCCGGATGGGGGCGGTTTGCCTTGCAGGTGGTGGCGGCCAGCGCCTTGCTGGCAGTGCTGCTGGCGTGGGGCGCCCAGCATTTCGACTGGGTGGAAATGAAGGCGCAGCGCCTGCAGCGCATCAGCCTGCTGGCCGCGATGATGGCTGCAGCCGCCGTGCTGTACTTTGGCGCCCTGTGGGCGGCCGGCCTGAAGCTGCGCCAGCTGCTGCGCCGCTGAATATCTGCGGCAGGCCTGGACCCCGAAATACCCCGCAAAGCCCGCTCTTCTGTGGCTTGACGCCATGGCGACGGCCCCGTACAAAGCTGCCATGTCCTTGAGCCTTTCTGTGCCCACCTCGCTGGAGTACTTTGCATCGCTGGTGCAGAGCGACGACCACTTTCCGCTGCTCGAAGCCGCCGCCAGCCTCGCGCAGGATGAATACCCCGAGTTCGACGTGCAGCAACTGCTGGGCGATGTGGACCAGCTGCAGGCCCGTATCAAGCGCCGCCTGCCTGCCGATGCGCCGGCGCTGCAGCGGCTGCGCACGCTCAACCAGTTCTTTTTTGCCGACCTGGGTTTTGGCGGCAACATCAACAACTACTACGACCCTGAGAACAGCTACCTCAACGCCGTGCTGCGCACGCGCCGGGGCATTCCCATCAGCCTGGCTGTGCTGTGGATGGAGTTGGCCCAGGGGCTGGGCCTGCATGCACGGGGCATTGCGTTCCCGGGGCACTTCATGGTCAAGGTGCTGCTGCCCAAGGGCCAGGTGGTGCTGGACCCGATCTCGGGCCAGTCACTCAGCCGCGAGGAGCTGGCCGAGCGGCTGGAGCCCTACAAGCGCCGCAATGGTCTGGTGGACGACTACGACGTACCGCTCGGCCTGTATCTCCAGGCCGCCACACCGCGCGACATCATTGCGCGCATGCTGCGCAACCTCAAGGAGGTGCACCGCACCCAGCAGGACTGGCAACGGCTGGTCGCCGTGCTGGACCGGTTGATCGTGTTGTTGCCCGAGGCCTGGGGCGAGCGCCGCGACCGGGGGCTGGCCCACGCCGAGCGTGGCAACACAGCCGAGGCCGTGGCCGACCTGGAGGCCTATCTGGCCCACAGCGAAGACGGGCTGGATCTCGACCTCATCGCCGACCGGCTGAGCGCGCTGCGCAACGCCAACGGCTGATGTCTGGCGCCTGACTTAAAAATAGTTCTAGAACGGCGTGCTGTCTGCAGGCAGCGCTGCCTGCAGCTGCGCCACCTGGCGGCGCAGCTCGGTGTTCTCCGCCGTCAGTTCCGCCACGCGGATGCGCAGTGTGTGCAACTCGTCGCTGGCTGGAGCGGAGTCCGTGGGGGTGTCTGCCGGGCTACCTTCTGCCGGAGCCTCCTCGCGCGGCTTGCGCTTGTTGAGTTCGCGCACGCGTTTGGCCGCCTGCTTGAGTTCGTCCTTGCCGGCCACGGCCGCTGCCACCTGTTCCTCGGCGGGCAGAGTAGCCACAGCGGCCGCGGCGTTGATGGAGATGGTGCCGGACTTCACAGCGGCCACCAGCTCGGGGGCCGCCTGTTTCTGGATCTTTTCGATCATCACCACCTGGCTGCTGCTCAGCCGCGCAGCCTTGGCAATGGCCTCGCGGCTGCTCAAAGGGTCGGGGGCGGGCAGGGCGGCTGCTGCCTCGGGCACGTCAGCCGTGGGGGTGGCTTCGGCGGTCTCTGTGGAGGTGGCTGCGCGGGCCTTGCGCTCGGCCATGATCTCGCGCTTGCGCAGGGCGAGCACGCCGCGCTGGAAATCCGACACGCTGCGGCGGCCCAGGTGCTGGTCGATCATCCACAGGTGCACGTCTTCCATCGACTGAAAGCGCGGGTTCTGCACGGTCTGGAACGGCAGGCCATGTTTTTGGCAGATGCCGTAGCGGTTGTGCCCGTCCACCAGCACATCGCCCCACAGCACCAGTGCGTCGCGGCAGCCTTCGGTGAGGATGCTGCGTTCCAGCGCGTCGTGTTCGTCGGGGGTCAGGGGTTCGATGTAGGCTTTGAGTTCTTCGTTGACGACGATGTTCATGGTGGCAGGGGGTCCGGGGAGCTGGGCAAGGGGCGGCATTGTAGTGGGGCTTGCCACCGGGCCTGTCGGGCGATCGAACCTGTCGCACGGTCCCACCTACTGATCGCGCGTGCCTCGCAGGGCCAGCCAGCCCGCAACCGCCGTGAAAGCCGCCACCACGGCCACGATGATCCAGAAGCCGTGGCCGTTGTCGGCCAGCGGCACCCCGCCCACGTTCATCCCAAACAGGCCGGCCAGAATGTTGATGGGCAAGGCCAGCACGGTCACCACCGTCAGCACGAACAGGCTGCGGCTGTTGGCTTCCTGCACGCTGGCGGCGATTTCTTCCTGCAGCAGCTTGATGCGCTCCTGCAGGCCCTGCATGTCGCGCAGCACCACCGAAAACTCCTCGGTCGAATCGCGCAGCTCCTGTGCATCGTCGGCGCCCATCCACGCGGGCGGGTGCTGCAGCAGGCGAAACAGCGCTGCAGGCTCGGGCGCCAGCAGCCGCTGCAGGCGCACCAGCAAGCGTCGCAGCACACCCAGCCGCGCGCGCTTGTGGTCCAGGCGCCCGGCCAGCAGTGCGTCTTCCACATCGTCGATGCGTTGTGTCACGCCCCGCACGATATCCACCAGGCCCGAGGCCTGGGTGCGCATCAGCTCGGCCAGCAGCGCCACGCTGGAGCAGGGGGCATTGCCGGTGCGCACGGCTGTGCGCAGCACGTCCACCGACCGCAGCGGGCGCGTGCGGCCGGTCACCATCAGGTGCGGCGCCACGCTGGTCCACAGGGTCGCAATGTCCGAAGGCTCGAACGCAAAATCAAAGTGTGCGTCGTTGAGCACGGCAATCAGCGTGTCGTCGTCGCGCTCGATGCGTGTCGAGACCGAGCGGTCCTTGAGCGCATCAAAAAAGGCTTCCGGCAGATGGGCGTGCCGCTCCATCCAGCGCACTGCCTGCGCGTGGCTCAGGTTGAAGTGCAGCCACAGAAACTGCCCTGACGGCGCGGCGCCTGCCTGCAGGCCGGCCAGCCATTGCGCGGCCTGGGCCGAATCCACCTCCTGCGGCGGGGTGTCGGTACCCAGCAGGTAGCCGCAGATCAGCCCGGCGGCATCTCCGCCGTAGTTCAGGCTGGCGTTGGGGGCGAGGGGATTTGACAAAGCGGCGGGGTGGTCTGCGGGCGGCACGGCCTCGCATGCTGGCCTCTGGGCATGACAGCGTTGTGACAGATCACACCAGTGTCATGGCGCTGTCACTGCAGCGGTCCACCATCGCGCATCTGATTTGCACTACCGCCGGATGCTTGCCCATGTTCTACAACAACGCCCTTGACACGCAGGAGCTGATGCAACGCATCGCCAACGACCTTATCGACAGCTACGACGAAGAGCTGGAACTGGAGATCGAAGACCGCGAGGTCGATGACATCGGCGCCCCCAGCCCTGGCGACAAGCTGGCGCGCCAGCAGTACTTCAAGGACCTGTTCCGCCTGCAGGGCGAGCTGGTCAAGCTGCAGGATTGGGTGCAGCACAGCCGCCAGAAGGTGGTGATCCTGTTCGAGGGGCGCGATGCGGCGGGCAAAGGGGGCGTCATCAAACGCATCACGCAGCGCCTGAACCCCCGTGTGGCCCGGGTGGCGGCACTGCCCGCACCCAACGACCGAGAGCGCACGCAGTGGTACTTTCAGCGATATGTAGCGCACCTGCCTGCGGCGGGCGAGATGGTGCTGTTTGACCGCAGCTGGTACAACCGCGCGGGCGTTGAGCGGGTGATGGGCTTTTGCACCGACGACGAATACGAAGAGTTCTTCCGCACCGTGCCCGAGTTTGAAAAGATGCTGGTGCGTTCGGGTATCACGCTGGTCAAATACTGGTTCTCCATCACCGATGAAGAGCAGCACCTGCGCTTTCTGGGCCGCATTCACGACCCGCTCAAGCAATGGAAGCTCAGCCCCATGGACCTGGAAAGCCGCGTGCGCTGGGAGGCCTACACCAAGGCCAAGGAAACGATGCTGGAGCGCACCCACATCCCTGAAGCCCCCTGGTGGGTGGTGCAGGCGGTAGACAAGAAAAAGGCGCGCCTGAACTGCATTGCGCACCTGCTGTCTCAGCTGCCCTACCAGGAGGTGCCACACCCGCCCGTGGTGCTGCCTGACCGCGTGCGCAACCCCGAGTATTTGCGCCAGCCCGTGCCAGCCAGCATGTACGTGCCAGAGATCTACTAAGACATCTGGCGCGCCCCCTGCGGGGCCGAGGGAGGCTGAGTGTCCTTCAGCAGTGCAATGGTGGCGATCACATCCCGCACCTTGAAGGGCTTGATCAGCACCCGCCGCACCTGCAGGGCCTTCATCTTCACGGCGGTGGAGGCATCGACTTGCGTGGTCGTCACCGCCACCGGCACATTGGCATTGACGGCCAGCGTGTCGTTGCGGACCTGCTCCAGCAGCGCGATAGCCTCTTGTTCTTGCTCGTCAATTGAGACGATCACACCCGCAAAGTCCTGGTGTGTCAACCGCTGATGGGCCATGCGCACGCTGTTCACCTGCCGCACGGCGGGCAGGTTCAGTTGACGCGCCGTGGCCACGATGATGCTGCCGGTCAGCGAGCTGGGTTCGATCAGCAGGATGTCCTGGGGGCTGTGGTCGCTCATGGGGCCGAGGCTCCCTGCTGGCGCCGGACCAGCTCTTCCACTGCCAGGTCGCGCAGCGAGCCCAGGATGGCCAGATCGATGTCGTCTAGGGTGCGCGGTTTGTTATCGATCAGGCACAGCGTGCCCACGTTCTGTCCGCCCGGCAGCTTGAGCGGGGCGCCGGCATAGAACTGGATGTGGGGCTCCCCTGTGACCAGCGGGTTGCCAATGAAGCGCTCGTCCTGGTTCACATCGGGCACGACCATGATGTCGTCCTGCAGGATGGCGTGGCCGCAGAACGAGATGCCCCGCGAGGTCTCGCACTGGTTCATGCCCAACCGTGACTTGAACCACTGGCGGTCTTCATCGATCAGCGAGAGCAGAGCCGTGGGCACATCGAACTCCTGCGCGGCAAAGGCCGTCAGGCGGTCAAACCGCTCTTCGGGCGGCGTGTCCAGAATCAGTAGCTGGCGCAGCGCCTGCAGGCGGTCGGGCTCGTTGGCGGGGCGGGGTGGTTCTTGCATGGTGGCGACCCGGCGGGTGGTGCGGCAAAGGACTTGATTATGGGCGGGTGCCGTGTCGCGTGCATCGCGCGGCATCACACCGGACTGGTCCCTCAGTGGCTGCGCGCACTGCCCTGTGATGGCGTGCCGCCGCGCCCGAACTGGTGCCAGGCCCGGCGCAGCTGCGTGTCGGAGCTGAACCCCGCCATCAGCGCCGCCTGCGTCACGTTCTGGCCGGACCGCAGCGCGGCCTCGGCAGTGGCCAGGCGGATGCGGCGCAGGTATTGCAGCGGGGCGATGCCCGCATGTTCCAGAAACAGCCGCGTCAGATGCCGGGGTGAGGTGTGGGCCACCTCGGCCATCTGCGGCACGCTCCAGTCGGCCTGGGGCTGCTGGCCCACGGCGTCCTGCACGCGGTGCAGGGCCGGGTGCAGGTGGTTGCGGTGGTGCAGAAAGGGCGAGAACTCCGGGTCGTTGGGCCCCCGGCGCAGGGCCACCACCATGGCCTGCGCCACCTGCGCGGCCAGCGCGGGGCCGCAGGTGTCCGAGATGCGGTGCAGCAGCAAGTCGATGCCCGTGGTCACGCCAGCGCTGCTGTACACGGCGCCATCGGCCACAAACACGCGGTTGGCCACCACGTCGCAGCGCGGGTCCACGGCGGCCAGCTCGTCCAGATGCTGGTGGTGGGTGGTGGCACGGCGCCCCGTGAGCAGGCCGGCATGGGCGGCCAGCACCGAGCCCGCGCACACGGTGATCAGCTCCAGCTGCCCCGCCACGGGCCGCAGCCCGCGCAGCCAGTGCAGCAGCGCGCGGGCCTCGTCGCCGTCCACCGCGATGTGTTGCCCGGCCAGGCCCACCAGCACCACCCAGGCGGGGCTGGGCAGCGTGGCAGGCAGCGGCTCCAGCTGGGTCAGCACGGCACCTACCGACGAGACAGACTCGGGCGTGGGGCTCACAAAGTGCTGCACAAACCGCTCGGGCTGGCCTTGCTTGGCCAGGGTCTGATTGGCGATGCGCAGCGCTTCGGCCGGGCCCGCCCAGTCCAGCACCAGGCTGCCCGGCAGCAGGGCGAAATAGACGTGGATGGGGGACGAGGCCGGGTTCTGCATCGATGGCTTTGGGTCAGGCTAAAAGCGTGTCAGGGCTGGGGGTTCCAGGGCGTGTCCATCTGGCGGGCCGTGCGCTCGGACAGCGCCGCGCCCAGCAGCCGGGTGACCAGGTGCAGGCTCATGTCGATGCCGGCGCTGATGCCGGCCGAGGTCACCAGCGCGCCCCGGTCCACCCAGCGCACATTCTCCTGCACGTCGAGCGCGGGGTACTGCGTGCGCAGGTCGGCGGTGTCCTCCCAGTGGGTGGTGGCCGGGCCTTCGGTCAGCACACCGGCTGCGGCCAGGATGAAGGCCCCTGTGCACACCGAGGCCGTGATCTGCGCACGGCCTGCCGCCTGGGCGACCCAGGCGCGGGTGGCAGGGCAGGCCGCAGCGGCATCGACCACACCGCCGGGCACGATCAGCACATCGGGCGCGGTGGCGCTGGCAAAGTCCGCATCGGGCAACACGCGCAAACCCGCCCGGGCGCGCACCGGGTCCAGGCTGCGGGCCACGCACTGCACCACAAACGGTGCAGGCGCGCCGGGATGTTGCCGCTGGTGCATGCGGCTGGCGGTGGTGAAGACCTCATAGGGCCCGCCCAGGTCCAGGGCCTCCACGTCGTCGAACACCAGGATGGCGACCTGCAATGGCTGGGCGCTCACTGTTGTACCTTCGGCTTCGCCTGCGGTGCGAGCTTGCTTGGGGCGGCCCGGCGCGGCGCTCATGCGGCCGCCCGGTCCAGCGCCTGTTGCACTGTGCACAGGGTCGCAAAGCGGCCTTGCAGCACGGTGGCGGTGCGGGTCTTGATGTCGGCCGCCGCCAGCACCTGGCCGTCGGGCTGCAGCATGTCCCAGGTCAGCGTGGCATCGGTCACGTAGTCCACGTCCCAGCCCAGGTCGGACGCGTGGCGGGTGGTGGTTTCGCAGCACTGTTCGGTGCGGATGCCGCTCACGATCAGGCGCTGGATGCCATGGCGTGTCAGCCACACATCGAGGCCCGTGCCCACCAGCGCGCTGTGGCGCGACTTGGTGAAGGTGGCTGCTGCGTCGAAGGTGGCCAAGCCTTTCAGTGGCCGCACCTGGCCCGAGGCCTGCGAAAACGGGTTCTCGGCGACTTCGGGGCCGTCGCTGTGGAACACGCGCACCACCGGGATACCCTGGGCGACACACCCGTCGATCAGCGCGTTCTGCGCTTGCAGGTAGGCAGGCAGGTCGTGTTCGGTGAAAAAGGGGCGGTGGCGGAACGATTCCTGGACATCAATCACTATCAGACAGATTTTCATGGTGTGCTCACAGAGGAAGTGGTTTGGATGTGCTTATGTTCGCTGCACAGCGGCCGACGGTCCGAACTGACGGAGACAGGATTCGATCAATTTCAGCCATCATTCTGTGGCGAATGACGGGCCTGGCTGGCGCCCCAGCCCATTTCAGGTGCCGCGCTGACCCTGTGAAGCGTGTTTTGGAGCCAGGTCAGCGTTATGCGCTGGTACATATTGCCTTTCAAGCTATCAAAGAAATAGCAATATTCAAGCTGCGCAGGAAGCTGTTAAGGTGGCTAGGGTTTTCCCTGATTTTTTGAACATCGCCCACCAGACCACCTGCCTGACTATGCCCCGCCGTTCCCGCCTGTTCTCGCTGTCGTCGCTGACGCGGGCCTACCAGCGCAATCTCAAGGCCTTCGCGCGGGCTGCGCGGGCCAGCACCCGGCCGGTGCGGGCCAAGGCAGCGTCCAAACTGCGGACAGCGCCGCGCAAGGCGGCGGTTGCCAAGATGCCCTCCACGGCCCGCACACCGCGCCCCGCAGGCAAGCCGGTGCCGTCGCGGGGCGAGTGGATGTCTGGCGTGGCCCCCGGCCCGGCGGGGGCGCGGCGGTTTCATGCCTATGTGCCTGCCGGGCTGGCCCTGCGCCCGGGCGAAAAGCTGCCGCTGCTGGTCATGCTGCACGGCTGCGGCCAGACGGGGCGGGACATTGCCGCCGTGTCGCGCATGAACCGGCTGGCGGCGCGCCATCGGTTTGTGGTGCTGTACCCCGAGCAGGAGCGCATGGCCAACGCCCACGGCTGCTGGAACTGGTTTGAACGCCGCAATGGCCGCGCCGAGGCCGAAGCCGCCACGCTGCTGGCCGCCGTGGACAAGGTGGCGCGCCGCCTGCCGGTGGACCTGGCGCGGGTGGCGGTGGCCGGGTTGTCGGCAGGCGCCAGCATGGCGGTGCTGATGGCGGCGCTTTACCCCCACCGGTTCTGCGCGGTGGCCATGCATTCCGGTGTGGCGCCCGGCACGGCCGAATCCGCCGCCACGGCCNATGGCCGCCGCGAGGCCCATCTGCCGGACCCTCCTGCGGTTGCCGCTGCGGTCGCACCGACGGACGCTACCGTGCTGCCCATCAGCGCCCCTGCGGCTTTGCCACCGCTGCTGATCGTGCATGGCGATGCCGATGGTGTGGTGTCGGTGCGCAACGCGGCGGCGACCGCCTTGTTGTGGGCCGGTGGGTTGGGGGCGCGGGCGGGTGCCATCCGCACCTTGCAGAGGGGCCAGCGATACCCCATGCGGGTGACCGAATTCAAGGCCCGGGGCCGCACCGTGGTGGCGCTGCGTGAGGTGGTCGGGCTGGCCCATGCCTGGAGCGGCGGCGCCGCGCAGTTGCCCTACAGCGACCCGGCCGGGCCCGATGCGTCGGCGCTCATCTGGGCCTTTGTGGCCCGTCAATTCGCAAAATAGTCAAAAAAATGGCCGCAAGCGCTAGTGCTGATTGTGCTTGCTGCTATCAAAAAGTGACTGTCCGCGCGGGTGGCTCCGGGGTGCCCGCAGGCCACTGCCTGGCTGCGGTCACACCAGCCGAGCGGCCACCAGTTCCTTCTTGAGGTAGGCGTAGAACAGCGGCGCCGCCACCAGCCCCGCAGGGCCAAACACGGCCTCGGCCACGAACATCACGCTCAGAAGCTCCCACACGCCCATCTGGGTGCGGCGGCCCACCACCTTGGCGTTGATCACATATTCGGCCTTGTGGATCAGGATCAAAAACCCCAGGCAGGCGGCGGCCGCCAGCGGCGACACCGACAGCCCCACGATGGTGATCACCACGTTGCACACCAGGTTGCCCACGATGGGCACCAGCCCGGCCACGAAGGTGAAGGTGATCAGCACCGGCGTGTAAGGCAGCTGCAGCCCCCACACCGGCAGCACGAACAGCAGGAACAGGGCGGTGAGCAGGGTGTTGAACGCCGCGATCCAGAACTGCGCCGCCACGATCTGGCGGAACGCCTCGCCAAACAGCGTGATGCGTAGCTTGAGCTGCTGGGCCAGCGGGCCGCGCGCCAGCACCGGCGGGCGCACGGCGGCGAGCGCGCCGATGAGCAGGCCCACATAGGCAAACAGCACCCCGGCGAGCCAGGCCCGCCCCGCCATGGCCAGCGCACCGGCCTTGGCGCCCAGATAGCTGGCAATGATGCGCTGGATGTCGGCCACGCCCTCGGGCAGGTGGGAGGCCATGTCGGCGGGCAGCTTCAGGCGCAGCTCCAGCACCGTGCGGGCCATGTAGGTGAGCAGTTCCTGGTACTGCTGCGGTGCGCTGACCAGGTACCCACGCGAATGGGTCAGGCCCAGCGCCAGCAGCGCCAGGGGCAGCAGCATCACCAGACCAGCGGCCGTGACCTGGGCCACGCGCAGGCTGGTGGGGGATGGGGCGGCTTGGCGCTGGGTCCGGCCCAGCCCCGCTGCAAACCAGCCCGTGAGCGCCCGGGTGAGCAAAAAGCCCAGGCACACACACAGCAGGCCGGGCAGCAGGCCACGCCACATCACCAGCAGCAGCGCAGCGGCCACCAGCAGATAGCTGGCCACCACGATGCCCTGGTTCAGGGCGCGCGGAGGCAGGGTGGTGGGCGTGGGCTCAGGTTGCGCTGAGGGGGGTGGAGCGGGGCGCTGCGCCATGCGCGGTGAGGGGGCGGTGTTGCTGGCCGGGTATCAGGCCACCACCACGGCGGCGCCTTCGCCACGCGCTGCGATCGTGCCAATCGCGTAGACCTGTTCACCGGCAGTTCGCAGCGTGGCGGCCGTGGCTTCGGCGTTGGCCGCATCCACCACCACCACCATGCCGATGCCGTTGTTGAAGGTGCGGTTCATCTCGATGTCGTCGATGCCCGCCGTCTTCTGCAGCCAGGCGAACAGCTCGGTCTGGGGCCAGCTGCCCTTCTTCAGGTGCGCGGCGGTGCCGTCGGGCAGCACGCGGGGGATGTTCTCCAGCAAACCACCGCCGGTGATGTGGGCCAGGGCCTTGATGGGGTGAGCGGCCAGCGCGGCCAGCACGTTCTTCACGTACAGGCGGGTGGGCTCCATGATGGCCTGCTTGAAGGGCTTGCCGTCCAGCGTGGCGGGCACTGTGCCCTGGCTTTCAGCGCGGTCAATGCACTTGCGCACCAGCGAGAAGCCGTTGGAGTGCACGCCGTGGCTGGACAGGCCCAGCACCACGTCGCCAGGGGCCACGTCCTTGCCGGTCAGGATCTTGGATTTTTCGACCGCGCCCACGGCAAAGCCGGCCAGGTCGTATTCGCCCGCCGGGTACATGCCGGGCATTTCGGCCGTTTCGCCGCCGATCAGCGCACAACCGGAGAGCTCGCAGCCCTTGGCGATGCCGCCGACCACGGCCGCAGCCGTGTCCACGTCGAGCTTGCCGCAGGCAAAGTAGTCCAGGAAGAACAGGGGCTCGGCGCCCTGCACCAGCACGTCGTTCACGCTCATGGCCACCAGGTCGATGCCCACGGTGTCGTGCATGTTCCATTCGAACGCCAGCTTGAGCTTAGTGCCCACGCCATCGGTGCCAGAGACCAGCACGGGCTCCTTGTAACGCTTGGGCACTTCAAACAGCGCGCCAAAGCCGCCGATGCCCGCCAGCACGCCTTCGCGCATGGTCTTCTTGGCCAGCGGCTTGATGCGCTCGACCAGGGCGTCGCCCGCGTCGATGTCAACGCCGGCGTCTTTGTAGGAGATGGGGGTGGAGGGGGCAGAAGAGCTCATGGGTGGTGTGGTGCTGGTAGGCCCGCCGGGCGGGCTGGAATCCGGGGATTTTAAGGGGCACGCTCAGGCCCACCACCTCAGCCCTGCGGTACAGGGGGCTTTGGGGCGCGGCCGTGCCGGGCAGATTGCACCAGTACACCGGCCAGCGCCAGCGTGGCAAACAGGATTCCGGCACCAAACGTGGCACTGGCGCCCAGCCGGTCCCACAGCAGGCCTGCCAGCCCGCTGGCCACCAGCAGTGCCACGCCGCTGACCAGGTTGAACATGCCAAACGCCGTGCCCCGCAGGTCGGCCGGTGCGGTGTCGGCCACCATGGTGGCCAGCAGCCCTTGCGTCATGGCCATGTGCAGGCCCCACAGCGCAATCCCCAGCCAGGCGGCGGCGCCCCGGTCGCTGAGGGCCAGCAGCGCATCGGCAGCGATCAGCGCCACCAGCCCCCAGGCCAGCAGCGTGGTGTGGCGGGTGCTGTCTGCCAGTTTGCCCAGCGGGTAGGCGCCCAGTGCAAACACCACGTTCATCAGCACCAGCACCAGGGGCGTCCAGGCCAGTGGCAGGCCACCCTGTTGCACGCGCAGCACCAGAAACGCCTCGCTGAAGCGCGCCAGCGTGAACACGGCGCCCAGCGCCACCACCCACCAGTAGGCGCCGCCCAGGCGGCGCAGGTTCTCGCGGCGGATGGGGTTGGTGCGCACGGCGCTGGCGGCGCGCTCGGGCTCGCGCACACCCACCAGGAGCAGTGCCACGCACAGGGCGGCCGGAATCACGGCCACCCAGAACACGGCGCGGAAGTCATTGGCCCACAGCAGCATCAGCCCCATGGCCAGCAGTGGGCCCAAAAAGGCGCCCACGGTGTCCAGGGACTGCCGCAGCCCGAATGCCGCGCCCCGCATGCCGGGCGGCGCAAGGTCGGCCACCAGCGCGTCGCGCGGCGCGCCGCGTATGCCCTTGCCCACCCGGTCGAGCAGGCGCGCCGTGACCACCAGGCCCACGGTGGGCGCGATGGCAAACAGGGGTTTGGACAGTGCACCGAGCCCATAGCCCAGCACCGCCAGTGGCTTGCGCCGCCCCCACCAATCGCTCAACACCCCCGAAAACACCTTGAGTACCAGCGCTGTGGCCTCGGCCGCGCCCTCGATCAGGCCCACCGCGAGCATGCTCACGCCCAGCGTGGTGACCAGGAACACCGGCAGCAGGCTGTGGATCATCTCGGACGACACGTCCATCAACAGGCTGACGAAGCCCAGCGCCCAGATGCTGGCGGGCAGGCGCTTGGCGGGGGCGGCGGGAGGTGTCATGGTGCAAGGCAGGGGACGGTGGTGCCGGGCGGCGGCCCAGGGGGCTGGCAGCAGACTAAAATCGCGGCCATTGTCGCCCAGCCCCTGCGAGGGAGCCGGTCGGTGACCACGCGCCGTATGCCACTTTGTCGCCGCGCCTGGCCGCAGTCATCGACGGCCCGGTGCCTTCCCACCCACTTGTGATGCCGCTGCTGACCCTCTTCCTGACCGCCGCTTCCGCACCTTCCGCCACGGTTCAGCCTGCACTGTGCGGGCGCCGCGCATGACGATGAAGCAACTGGCGCTGGACATCGGCCTGGCCACCGGGCCCACCCTCGACCGTTTTTTTGCCGGGCCCAACGAGGCCGCGCTGCAGCACCTGCGCCTGGCCGCCGGGGCGGGCAGCAGTGAAGCCACCCGCTCCCCGGTGCCCACCTACCTCTGGGGCGAGCCGGGCAGCGGCAAGACCCATTTGCTCCAGGCCGTGCGCCAGGCCCTGCGCGAGCAGGGCTCCAGCGTGGGCTGGCTCGACCCCTCGGTGGGCGAGCCGCCAGACTTTGACGAGCGCTGGGCCGCCGTGGTCATAGACGACGTGCACCTGTACAGCACCGCCCAGCAGGCCACGGCCTTCAACTGGTTCGTCAATGCCATCAGCCCCGCCAGCGGTAGCCAGCGCTGGGTGCTGGCGGCTGGCGATCTGCCCCCCGCCGACCTGCCGCTGCGCGACGACCTGCGCAGCCGTCTGGGCTGGGGCCATGTGTTCCAGCTGCAACTGCTGGGCGAGGCCGAGCGCCGCGCCGTGCTGCGCCAGGAGGCCGATGCGCGCGGCGTGTTCCTGGGCGACGAAGTCATGGACTACATGCTCAACCGCTTTTCGCGCGACCTGGGCAGCCTGATGCAGCTGCTGGACCAGCTTGACGCCTTTGCCTTGCGCACCCAGCGTGCCATCACGATTCCGCTGCTCAAGACAATGCTCGAGTCCGAATAAAAAATGAGGGACAACCCCCTGAGCGGCTGCGCCGCTTCCCCCTTCTCTCGCTGTGCTGCGCACCGCGGGAAGGAGGACGCCGCCAGCGCGGCGGGGCGGCCCTTGCGCGGCGGCCGCTGGGTTTGGGCAGCGACAGTTTTTGCAACCGCTCGCGCAGCGCAACTTATTGAATGATTGAAATGCAAAGAAGCCGCCTTCGCTTGGCGCTGTTTGACCTGGACCACACGCTGCTGCCGCTCGACTCTGACTACGAGTGGGGTGAGTTCACCATCCGCATCGGCTGGAACGACCCGGTGGAGTTCGCGCGCCGCAACGACGAGTTCTATGCCCACTACCAGGCGGGAACGCTCGATGTACACGACTACGTGCGTTTTGCGACCGAGGCCGTGCGCCTGCGCGGGCCCGAGGCCGCAGCGGCGGCGCACCAGCAGTTCATGCGCGAGGTCATCACCCCCGCCATCCAGCCCCAGGCGCTCGACCTGATCCGCCAGCACCAGGCAGCGGGCGACGAGGTGGTGATCGTCACTGCCACCAACGAGTTCGTGACCACCCCCATCGCCCAGGCGCTGGGGGTGCCGCAACTGCTGGCCGTGCAGCTGGTGCGCGACGCCAGTGGCTGGTACACCGGCGAGATTGACGGTATCCCGACCATGCGCGAAGGCAAGGTGCGCCGCATGGAACAATGGCTGGCCGGGCGGCAGCTCAGCTGGGCCGACGTGGAGAGTACCTTCTACAGCGACTCCATGAACGACGTGCCCCTGCTGGAGAAGGTGAACCACCCGGTCGCCACCAACCCCGACCCGCGCCTGCGCGCCCTGGCCCAGGAGCGCGGCTGGCGCATACTGGACCTGTTTGCCGAGCCTGCCAGCCAGACGGCCTCCTGACCCCCTGCGCTCGCAGTCCCCTGATATCTCCCTACCCATGATCAAGAAGTTCATCGACAAACTGCTGGGCAAATCGACGCCCGGGACCTCGGGCGGCAAGCCCCATTTCGGCAAGCGCGAAGAGGTGCCCGCCAGCGTGCACGGCATCAACCCCGAGCTGGTGGACCGCCGCGCCGCCGAGGTGGTGCAGACGCTCAAGGACGCCGGCTTCGAGGCCTACATCGTGGGTGGCGCTGTGCGCGACCTGCTGCTGGGCCTGCGCCCCAAGGACTTCGACGTGGCCACCAACGCCACGCCCGAGCAGGTCAAGGGCCTGTTTCGCCGCGCGTTCATCATCGGCAAGCGCTTTCGCATCGTGCATGTGGTGCACGGCCGGGGCCGCGAGCACGAGGTGATCGAGGTCTCCACCTTCCGCGCCTACCTCGACAATGCCGCAGCGGGTCAGGTGGCTGGCAACGAAAAGACCAGCAAGGCGCAGCTGTCGGGCATGCAGCATGCCGTGGACGCCAGCGGCCGCGTGCTGCGCGACAACGTCTGGGGCCCGCAGGACGAAGACGCGACGCGCCGCGACTTCACCGTGAACGCCATGTACTACGACCCGGTCAGCCAGATCGTGGTCGATTACCACAAGGGTTTGCAGGACGCGAAGAAGAAGACGCTGCGCATGATTGGCGACCCCGCCACGCGCTACCGCGAAGACCCGGTGCGCATCATCCGCGCCGTGCGTTTTGCGGCCAAGCTCAGCCCGCTGGGCTTCAGCATCGATGCCAAGTCGGCCGCGCCGCTGGTGCAGTCGCAGGCCCTGCTGGCCGAGGTCCCCCAAAGCCGCATGTTTGACGAAATGCTCAAGCTGCTGCAGACCGGGCACGCCATCGCCACCATCGAGCAGCTGCGCAAGCTGGGCATGTCCAAGGGCATCTACCCGCTGCTGGACGTGGCCGTGGAGCGCGCCGACACACCGTTTGTCAAAGCGGCCCTGGTGGACACCGACCGCCGCGTGAACGAAGGCAAGCCCGTGGCCCCCAGCTTCTTGCTGGCCTGCGTGCTGTGGGAAGACGTGCGCAATGGCTGGCAGGAGCGCCTGAACCAGCGCCAACATCCGCTGCCCGCGCTGCAAGAGGCCATCGACGAGGTGTTCGACAAACGCATTGGCGACGTGTCGGGCCGCGGCAAGCTGGCCGCCGACATGCGTGAGATCTGGGTGATGCAGCCGCGTTTTGAAAAGCGCGTGGGCAACACGCCGTTCGGCATGGTCATGCAGCCGCGCTTTCGCGCCGGGTTCGACTTCATGCGCCTGCGCGCCGATGTGGGCGAAGTCGAGGAAGCCCTGGCCGAGTGGTGGCAAGACTTCCAGGCGGCGGACGATGAGCGCCGCGACGACCTGATGGACCAGGCCAAGGAAGAGCAGAAGGCCCGCCAGAAAGCGCAGCCTGTTGTCAAGCGTGTGCCTCGCAGTGCACCTGCTGCAGCACCTCGTGCCCCTGGCACCGTCCAAGACACTGACCATGCGGGCGGTGAAACCGAATGGGCTGCCGAAAGCGGCGCGCCCAAGAAGCGCCGCCGTCGTCGCCGCAAGCCCGGTGGTGGTGGCGGCGAAGGTGCAGCACCTGCTGCGGCTGGCGAGTGAGTTTGCCGGACGTGGGGGAGCAGGCTGAGCGGGCCTCTCGGGTCTATGTGGGCCTGGGGGCCAATCTGGGAGAGCGGCGAGCCGCCTTGCGCAAGGCTTTGGCGGCCATGGGTCAATTGCCCGGCACGCGGGTCCTGCGCGTGTCGCCGCTCTATGGCAGCGCACCGGTCGATGCCGGTGGCCCGGACTACCTCAACGCCGTGGCCGAGCTGACAACGACCCTGGCACCTGAGGCCCTGCTGGGTGCCCTGCAAGCCATCGAGCTATCTGCTGGCCGCGAGCGCCCCTACCGCAACGCGCCGCGCACGCTGGACCTCGACATTCTGTGGTTTGGCGACCAGGTGATCGACACCCCCACACTCACCGTGCCCCACCCCCGCATGGCCGAGCGCGCGTTCGTGCTGCGCCCCCTGGCCGATCTGGTGCCTGGGCGGGTGGATGCGTCGGCGTTGCAGGCCGTAGCGACTCAGGACATCCACCAGCTGGAAGGCCCGGCTTGGGTGGGCGCTTTATCGGGTGAATAATTTGCTCCTGAATTGGGAGCTTTTTGCGCTTTATAGATAAGCGCTAGGGCCTGAAAAGGCTTAAAAATATTCCCGTCTGCATTGGCTTTGCGTGGGACAGATGAAACGGACGCGGTCCAACGCCAGTGCCACCGTGGAACCGGCTCCGCCGGGCCTCGGGTGGCGTCTCTCTCGGGGGCTGGGAGGCCGCAGCCCCAAGCCTGCCCGCGCAGGCGTGGACGGCATCGAAGAGCTACCGCCTCAGGCGGCAGCACCGAGCGGATTGCGTCTCAGAGCGTCAATCGACTTTTGCCCCGGACGCCTTCACCACCTGCTGGTACTTGGCACGCTCGCTGGCCATGAAGCTGTCGAACTGCTGCGGCGTGGTGGTCACGGGCTCCGCCAGCAATGCGGCAAAGCGGGTCTTCGTTTCGGGCGCGTTCAGTGCCGCCACAAAAGCCTTGTTCAGCTTGTCGATGATGGGCTTGGGCGTGGCGGCGGGCGCCACCAGGCCCCACCAGGTGTCGATGGAAAAACCCTTGAAAGTCGCGGAAAGTGGCGGCACGCCGGGCAGCGAGGCCGAGGCGTCGAGCGAGGTCACGGCCAGCGCCTTGAGCTTGCCCGCGCGGATGTTGGGCGCTGCGGCGGCCAGATTGTCGATGTTGAAGTCCACCTCGCCCGCCAGCAGTGCCAGCTGGGCCGGGTTGGCGCCCCGGTAGGGGATGTGCAGCGCGTAGATGCCGGCGCGCTGCTTGAACATCTCGCCCGCCAGGTGGCCCGCGCTGCCGTTGCCGCCACTGCCGTAGTTGAGCTTGGCGGGGTTGGCCTTGGCGTAGGCGATGAGGTCGGTCACGGTGTGGATCTTGAGTTGCTCGGCCTTGGCGGCGTTCATGACCAGCACATTGGGCACGCGCACCATCTGCGTGATGCCGGCAAAGTCCTTGCCTGCGTCATAGGGCATGCGGGCATACAGCCAGGGGTTGACTGCGTGGGTGGCGGTGGCCGCGATGCCAATGGTCAGGCCATCGGGTGCAGCTTTGGCAATCGCGTCGGCGCCGATGTTGCCGCCCGCGCCGCCCTTGTTGTCGATGATGACCGTGCCCAGCGATTCGCGCACGCGCTCGGCCAGTGCGCGGGCCGTGACGTCGATGGGGCCGCCCGGGGCATACGGCACGATCAGGCGGATGGGCTGGCCGGCATCCTGAGCCCAGACGGTGGGGGACGAAAAAGCCGTTGCGGTGGCAGCGGCGGTGGCGAGGAGGATGAGGTTTCTGCGGTTCATGGGCGCCATTGTGCAAAAAAATCGTAAGAAAGCTTATGAAGCCCTGAGGGGGTGATGGTCAGGCGGGGACGTTCATGCCGTGCGAGGCGCGCTGAGCGCCACGCCCAGGTCTTCCACCAGCATGCCCAGTTCGTGCGACGAGCGGATGTCCAGCTTCAGGAAGATGGCGGACCGGTGTGTGTCCACGGTGCGCGGGTCGATGGGGCGCTCCGGGTCACGCTGCGCCAGTGCACGGGCCACTTCCTTGCTGCTGAGGCCCGTGCCCAGCAGCTGGGCCACCTCTTGCTGGCGTGGGCTCAGGGCGTTCCAGCGCTCGCGAAGCTGGTGCTGCCGTTGTGTCTGCCGTGCCTGCGTTTGCGACAGCGTGGAGGCCTTTTCGACAGCGGCCAGCAAGGTGGCTTCGTTGCACGGTTTTTCGAGCCAGTCCACCGCCCCTTGTTTGACGGCTGCCACGGCGGAGGACAGCTCACCGTGGGCCGATAGGAACACGGTCTTGAGCGCGCTGTGGCGCTGGCCGAGTTCGTGGAATACCTGCAGCCCGCTCAAGCCTTCCATGCGCAGGTCCAGCAGCACGCAGCCGGGGTGGTCCAGTGCAGCCTGCGCCAGAAAGGCCTCGCCGCCGTCAAAGGCACGCACCGTGTACCCGCGTGCGAGCAGCAGTGCGGCCAGCGATTGGCGCACGCCTTCATCGTCGTCCACGATGTAGACCACAGTGGGGTCCAGCGAGTCAGCGGCGATGGGGGCAGTGTCGTAGGTCATGGCGCGGTGGCATTCTCGGTGGCGGGGGGGCAGGGCAGGCGGATCTCGAAGACCGCGCCGCCGCCCTCGCGATTGCGGGCCTGTAATTGGCCCCCCATGCTTTCAATGATGGAGCGGCAGATGTTGAGACCCAGGCCGAGACCGTCGGAACGTGTGGTGAAGAAAGGCTCGAACAGGCGCTCGGCGATGCCGGGCGGCAGGCCCGGGCCCCGGTCCAGCACTTGCACCAGCGCTTGGCCATCGTCTGCGGCTATGCGCAGCCGCAATTCGTGCCCGCCGGGCGGGGGCTGGTGGGTCTGCATGGCCTGCAGGGCGTTCAGGCCCAGGTTGATCACCACCTGCTCCAGCAGCACGCGGTCTGCGTTCACCGGCAAAGGGGCGCCGGCCTGTTCCACACGCACAGGGATCCCCTGGCGGCGAGCCTCGGCGCGCAAGAGCAGCTCCAGCGACTGCTCCACGATGGCAGACAGATCGCAAGGCTCGCGGCTTTCAGGGTGCTGGCGCACCCAGCGGCGGATACGACCCACGATGTCGGCGGCCCGCAGCGCCTGGGCCGACAGGGCCTCCAGGCTGTCGTGGAGGGGGCCGGTCTTGCCCTGGGCGGCCAGCGCCCGTGCGGCAGCCGCATAGTTGACCAGGGCGGCCAGCGGCTGGTTCAGCTCGTGGGCCAGGGTGGATGCCATCTCGCCGACAGTGATCACGCGCTGTACCCGCTGCAGCTGGGTCTCGCGCTGCTGCTGCTGCTCTTCGGCCCGCTTCTGCGCGGTGATGTTGACCACCGAACTCATCCAGCCGATGTGCTGGCCGCTGCCGTCGATCAGGCGTGTGGTGTAGAACATCGTGTACACGTCCGACCCGTCACGGTGCCTCAGCCGGTTCTCCCGCCCCTGCGGAAACGCGTTGCCAGCCAGCACGGTGTCGCTGTCGTTCCAGTGGCGGTCCAGCTCGTCAGGGTGCCAGTACGGGTAGGGCGGCAGCTGGCCGATGAGTTCGTCGGCCCGGTAGCCCACCATATCGCACATGGCCGCGTTGACATAGACGATGCGCCCTTCGAGGTCGCGGGCGCGCATGCCCACCAGCAGCGAGTCCTCCATGGACTGGCGGAACGCCTGGGCCTGCTGCAGCGCGTGGGTACGCTCCTGCACGCGCTGCTCCAGTTCGATGCGGGCCAACCGGTTTTCGGCGAGGCGCCGCTCGCGCAACTGCCAGTACAGCGCACCCAGCACCAGCAGGCCCGACGCCAGCGTGGCCAGCGCCCAGGCCTGTTGCCGCGCCAGGGCCACCACGCGGCTGTCGGCGGTGACGGTGAGGGTCCATCCCAGGTCGGGCAGCTTCTCTTCGAACGCCAGGTAGCTTTTGCCGCCAGCGCCGTCCAGGCGCAGTTCGGCACCGGGCGGGTCGTCTTGTGGCCGCAGGGTCCATGGAACGGCGCGCGGGGTCCATCCTGTGCCGTACTGTTCGTTGTGCTGCAGCTGCTGCACGAGTGGGGTGGGCAAGGGCTGGCTGGTGCGGTAGAGCCAGCCGGGCACGGAGCCGAGAAAGACGATGCCCCGTTCGTCCGTCACGAACACTGGATCGCGCAGCTGGGCCCATGGGTCCGAGATGGGTTCCATGCGCACCTTGACCGCCACCACGCCGATCACGCGGCCCGCATCGACCACGGGGGCTGAGACAAACAGGCCGGGTTCGCCCGTGGTCTTACCCACGCCATAAAAGCGCCCCGTCTGGCCCGCCAGGGCATCGCGAAAGTACGGCCTGTTACCGTAGTTCTGGTGCACAAAGCTGTTGGGGGTGTCCCAGTTGCTGGACGCGAGGGTGAGGCCCTGCGGGTCCATCACGTACAGCATGTCGGAGCCCGCATGCTGGTTCACCGCCTGCAGGTAGACATTGGCTGCGTCGCGTACGGCCTGCGATGAAGGCTCCTGCAATAACTGGCGCACCAGTGGGTGCTGCGCGGTGGTGAAGGGCAGGTAGTTGTAGCGCGTGGCCACGCCACGCAGCGCCAGGGCTTGCACCTCGCCCAGGCGGCGCAGGTTGTCCCACTGGGCGTCGCGTTCGCTCTGTTCTGCCCATTCGCCCGCGCCCCACACCAGCAGGGCCGCCAGGCACAGCAGCGTGGCAATGAAGCCTCCGCGCCGGACTTGATGCCAGCGGCGGGGCGCGCCCTGCGGGGCTGGCGGGGCGGGCGCTGCACGCACCATGGGTCGTGGTCCAGGTGTCTTTATCGGCCTTGCGGGGGCGTGTCAGCCGCCGTGTTTGTCGGCTTCCGACGTGAATGCGTCGGCAAAAAACTCTTCCGACGGCAGGCCGCGCTGGGCGCTGTAGGCGTCACGGGCGGACTCGACCACGATGGGCGCGCCACACGCATAGACCTGGTGACCTGAGAGATCCGTAAAGTCGTCCAGCACCGCCTGGTGCACAAAGCCTGTGCGGCCAGTCCAGCCGTCCTCGGGCAGTGCGTTGGAAATGACCGGAACGTAGCGCAACCACGGCAATTCGGCCACGCGGGCCTGCACCCAGTCGGCCAGGTACAGATCGCCAGGGCGACGGCCGCCCCAGTACAACACGGTGGGGCGGCTGATGCCCTTGAACTGCAGGTGCTCGATCAGCGCCTTGATGGGGGCAAAGCCGGTGCCGGATGCCAGCAGCACGATGGGCTTGTCGGAGTCTTCGCGCAGGAAAAAACTGCCAAACGGACCTTCGACACGCAGGATTTCCTTCTCTTTCATCGCCCCAAACACATGGTCGGTGAACTTGCCGCCGGCCATGTGTCGAATGTGCAGCTCCACACCCGGTGCCTCTGCCTGGGTGTGCGGCGCGTTGGCCATCGAGTAAGCGCGTCGGGCGCCGTCGCGCAGGATGAACTCAATGTACTGGCCCGCGTGGTATCGGAAGGTGTCTGCGGCAGGTAGCTGCAGGCGCACCTGCATCACATCGTCTGATTTCTTTTCGAGCGAGGCCACGCGCACCGGCATCTTCTTGACGGGGTAGGCGCTTTCGTCGGTGACCTGGCGCGATTCGAGCACCACGTCAGACAGTGGCTGTGCGCAGCAGGTCAGCACCAGGCCTGCGGCCTCTTCGTCGGCCGTGAGGGCCTTGGATTGGTGGGCGCCGTGCTGCACGGTGCCGCTGAGTTTTTTGCACTTGCACGAGCCACAGGCGCCGTCCTTGCAGCCGTAGGGCAGGCCCACGCCACTGCGGATGGCGGCGGCCAGGATGGCTTCGCCCGCATTGGCACTGAAAGCGCGGCCACTGGGCTGCACGGTGATCTGAAACGCTGCGGTGGTGGCAGCCTCGGCGCTGGTCATGTGTGGGTATCCTTGGAGTCGTCTCTAGCTAAGCAAACGGACCCGATTTTGCCCTCAAACCAGAACCCCCTCGGCGCGCTGCCAGCGCGCTTTCGTCGCGAACGCCTGCTCATCGTGGGCTGTGGTGATGTAGGTCAACGGGTGCTGCGCCATCTGCAGACGGGTCCCGGGGCCGGGCGCATGCAGGTGCTGGCACTGACCTCCAGCGCTGGGCGGGTGGCGGAGCTGCGGGCACAAGGGGCCCGGCCTCTGGTGGGCAATCTGGACGATGCGGGCACCTTGCGCAGGCTGTCCGGCCTGGCGACGCGGGTGCTGCATCTGGCGCCCCCGCCGGGGGAGGGCGCAGGGGGCGATGCCTGGTGGCGTGACCGCCGTACCGTGGCGCTGACTCGCGCGCTGCGGCTGCGCACCTTGCCAATGTCGTTGGCCTACGCGTCCACCAGCGGTGTGTATGGCGACTGCCAGGGGGCCCTGGTGCCAGAGACTCGGGCCGTGGCCCCCGGCACACCTCGCGCCCAGCGCCGTGTGAATGCCGAGCGCGCGGTGCGCCACTTGGGCCGTGCCGGCGTGCGGGCCACCGTGTTGCGCATTCCGGGCATCTACGCCCCCGACCGCGAGGGCGGTACGCCTGAGGCCCGCTTGCGCCGGGGCACGCCTGTGCTGGTGGCCGAGGACGATGTGTTCACCAACCACATCCATGCCGAAGACCTGGCGCGCGCCTGCATGGCGGCTGTGTGGAAGGGGCATCCGCAGCGCGCCTACAACGTGAGCGACTCCACCCACATGAAGATGGGCGACTACTTTGATCTGGCGGCTGATCTGTATGACCTGCCTCGCCCGCCGCGCGTGCCTCGCAGCACGGCGCAAGAGCAGCTGTCGCTGATGCTGCTGAGTTTCATGAGCGAATCCCGCCGGCTGGACAACCAGCGCATGCTGCGAGAGCTGGGTCTGCGGTTGCGCTACCCCAGTGTGGCCGAGGGGTTGCGAGCCTGAGAGGCTGGAGAAATCCGCACTCTCCTCACCTTGCCCACATGGGCGACCGATCAGCGGGGGTAGCTATTGCCCTGGGCGTCGTAGCAGCGGAACACGTTGCACTGCGTGAATTTTTTGGGGGTGGGCGCCGGCGGTTGCACCGGCGTAGGCCGCGCCGGGTAATGCGGTGGGGGCACGACGACTACCGGCGTCGTGGTGTTAGTTGACCGGGGGCGGGACTTCTCCACCTCCGCATAGCCCTGAGGGCCCAGGCAGTCCAGGTCGACCTGCCGCTGCGCCGCCTCCACCCGCAGGTTTTGTTCGTAGCCGCCGCCGGTGACGCTGCTCAACACCACATCCAGGTTGCGCCGTGAACGGGCGCACTCCGGGGAGCGTGCGTAGTCTGTGGTTTTGGCAGGAGCGGTCTGGTCGCGTTGTGTATTGCGCCGTGATTCGGTCTCGGCGGCGGTCGCCTCGGCCTGCAAGCGCTGCTGTTTGCGCGCCAGCGCCTCGGCGGCTTCTTCGCGCTCCTGCTGGATCTCCTGCGGAGTTTTGCGGGCCTCCACCTCACGCACGGTGGTGCCGCTAGCGCATTTGCCGTCGGTGTAGGTGACCTTGCCCGTGGCAGCGTCGGTGCAGCGCACCACCTGCGCCTGGGCACCCAATGGAGGTAGCGCGCCCAGAAAGACCACGCACAGGCCAGCGATGAGGGTATGGGTACGTGGTTTCATGGTGGCTGGAGAGTTGTAGGGGTAGCGGGGTCAGCGCCAGGCCATCACGGCTTGTCCGGGCTGTTGGACTGCTGGCGCGAGCGCCAGTCGTACGGACTCGGGGTGTAGCTGTCGGGTGCCAGGCGGCCGGGGCGGTTTTCGCGGTTGCGGCGGTCTTCGGCAGCGCGGCGATCCCGTTCGGCCTGCTCCCGGCGGGCCTGGTCCTGTTCTCGGGCTCGGCGATCCAGTTCACGGGCCTGCTGGTCGCGGCGTTCGCGTTCGCGTGCTGCCCGGTCGCGCTCAGCGCGGTCACGGTCACGCTCTCTTTCGCGCCAGTCATTGCGGTTGCGGTCGTTGTCCCACCGGTTGTCGTCGCGGTCACGTCCGCCGTAGTAGATGGCGGGCGGTGGCGGCGGGGCCGAATAGATCACGCCAGGCGCACGGTACACAGGCGGCGCTTGGTACACCGGCGGCGGGGCACTGTAGATGTAGCCTGGCTGTTCGTACACCGGGTAGCGCGGAGAGTCGTAATAAGGGTCGCCCGGCACGGTGGCACACCCCGTCACCAGGGCCCCCAGGACCGTGGCGGAAAGAATGCGGGTGATGGTGTAGGTCATGGTGATCAGACTCCGGCCGGGTGGGCGCGTTCCGCCTTGTCCGTAAAGCCCATGAAAAGCGCTCCGGTGGAGCGTTACAAATTTCAGGGGTCTGGCACAGGGGGCCAATCACTTTAGCGCGCGGGGACGGCTTTTGGTTGACTCGGCGCATGCACAGGTGCCGATGGAGGCTGTAACAACCCGTGAATATGGGGCACGCCTGCTGCTTGATATCGTCAAAAATGATAGCTATCAGAGTACGTTTTACGGACGCAATCAACTGATTCAACCAAAAAATCGGACCCGCAAAAAACAAACGGCCCCGCAAGGCCGTTGTACTCCAGCGGATAGGGCGCCGGTTTACTTGGGCAGTACGCGGCGGATGGTCTCCGCCAGGTCTTCCGCCACAAACTTGGCCACATAGCCATCGGCCCCGACGCTGCGAACGTGGTCTTCGTTGGCCGAGCCCGACAGCGAGGAATGGATGACCACCGGCAGCCCATGAAAGCGGGCGTCCTGCTTGATGTTGCGCGTTAGCGTGAAACCGTCCATCTCCGGCATTTCCAGGTCGGTCAACACCATGGCCACGCGGTCAAGCACCGTCTTGCCCTCGGCCTCGGCACTTTTGGCGATGGCATTGAGCCGGTCCCAGGCCTCCTTGCCGGATTTCACCATTTCATATGGCGCGTTGAGCACCTTGAGCTCTTGCTCGATGAGCGAGCGGGCCACGAACGAGTCGTCCGCCGCCAGGATGATGCAACCAGGCTTGAGCTTGAGCTTGGCGCCCACCTTTTCCTCTGTGACCTCGTGACCGTCAGAGGGCGAGATCATCTGCAGGATGGCTTCCACGTCCAGTACCTGCGCGAGGCGGGACTCGTCGGTGTTGCCGTCCAGACGGGCAATGCTGGTCACCAGCTTGCCAGCAGCGCCGCTGGTTTCCGCCGACAGCACCTGTTTCCAGTCCAGGCGCACGATGTCTTCCACCGACTCGACCGCAAACGCCTGGGTGGTGCGTGCGTACTCTGTCACCAGCATGATGTTCAGGCCCGTCTGTGGCTTGCAGCCCACGATGGAGGGCAGGTCCAGCACCGGAATCACCTGTCCGCGCAGGTTGACCACCCCGAGCGAATGGGCCGTGGTGCCCGCAATCGGCGTGATGCTGGGCATGGCCACGATCTCGCGGATCTTGAAGACATTGATACCGAACAGCTCGGACTTGCCCAAGGCGCTGTCGATGCCCAGGCGAAACAGCAGCAGCTCGAACTTGTTGGTGCTGGTGAGGTTGGTCCGCTCGTCGATGTCCTGCTGGATGGCTTTCATGTTGGATCCTTCGCGCGGTAATGAAGATACGAAGATACGCGCTTTTACAAATTCTAGGACCCAAACGGCACGCGCAGTGCGCTAAATCTTCAGGCAATACCCGAATAGTGCGCTGCAGCATCCGTGCGTGGCGGCGCCGTCACACCCTGTCCGGCGTGACCGGCTCAAAGTGCACAACGGTGGGGAACGGATCGTAAAAATGGTGCAGCAGCCCTTTCCACTCCTGGTACTGGGCGGACTGGCGGAAACCCACCTCGTGGTCGGCCAGGGTGGCCCAGCGCACCAAAAGCACATAGTCCTGCGGTCGCTCCATGCAATGCCCCAGCTCATGGGACAGGTAGCCGGGCATGGAGGCAATGATGCGCTGCGCCTGGGCAAACGCCTGTTCAAACGCGCTGTTCTGGCCGGAGCGGATGGTGAGGTGGGCAATTTCCAGAATCATGGGGGTGGCCAGAGGGGTGGATGGGGCAGGGGATCAGACCACATTGCTGCGCTGCACGGGCTCGGGCTGGGCTGCGGTGGCCTTCATGCCGTCCGCCAGGCGGTGCAGCAGACCGAGCAGGGGCGCGTCCGATGCGTCGCAGGCCAGGCCAATGTGGCGCGAAAAGGCCAGGGGCCCGTCCAGCGGGCGGGTGAGCGCGCGGCGCGCCTGGGCTGCATGCGACTGCGGCACCACGGCCAGGCCCATGCCCGCGTCCACCATGTGCAGCAGCAGCTCCTCGCGCGCGGCGCTGGCCTGCACCTGCAGCGCAATCCCCCGCTCGGCCAGCAGCCGGATGAAGGACTGGTGCAGCGGGCAATAGGGCCACTCGATGAGGGGCAGGTTTTCAATGTCTGCCAATCCAAAGCGCTTCTTGAAGCGCAGCGGGTGCTGCTCGGGCACCAGCATCACATAGGGCTCGTGCCACAGCGGCACAAAGGTGTCGCCCGGCGGCTTGCAGTGCTCGGCCACCATGCGCAGCCGCGCCTCTTGCGCGCTGGCGGTGAGCCGCACCATGGTGTGGGGCAGCTCCTGCGCGATGTGTGCGAACAGGGGCGTGGCCTGCTGCACCATCAGGTCGTCCTGCAGGAAGATGCCCAGGGTTTCACGTGGTGCATCGCGAAAGTCGCGCAC
Source organism: Acidovorax sp. 22279 (assembly GCF_052045435.1). NCBI lineage: Bacteria > Pseudomonadati > Pseudomonadota > Betaproteobacteria > Burkholderiales > Comamonadaceae > Acidovorax > Acidovorax sp. 22279. Next base: position 71,209 of record NZ_JBQEOV010000016.1, on the reverse strand, counting down.
CATGGCGCTGGACTGGGCCAGCAGGCTGCAGGCGCGGGGGTACAGCCGGTGCGCGGCGGGCGTAGGCGCCAGGCCCTGGCGGCTGCGCTCGAAAAGGGTGGTTTCGAGCGCATCCTCCAGCCCCTTGATGGCCATGCTGATGGACGGCTGCGCCACAAAACAGCGGCGCGAGGCGGCCGTGACCGAGCGCTCTTCATAGGCCGCTACAAAGTAGCCCAGGGCGCGCAGGTCAAACAGCATGGTGGCAGGGCCTTTCTTGGATCGGGTTGTCAGACCGGGGTGATGGTGGTGACGGTCTCGCGGAAATAGTCCACCTGGCCGTTCTGCGAATGGCTGGTGATCCAGGTCACGGATTCCACTTCGCGCTGTTGTACCGCATAAAAGAAGCGCTGGTGAAAGTGCGTGAGCACCCAGTCGTTGCCCAGCGGCTGGCTGTGGGTGTGCAGGATCTTCGTGCCGCGCGGGAACACCTCCACCCCCAGGCGCTGCACCACGGCCATCGCCTCGGCCTTGTTGCGGGCGATTTGCCAGCTGGTGTCGGCGTCATCGCGGTAGTGGTCAATGCGGAAGTCCACATCGTCGGCAATCGTGGCCAGCAGTGTGGGCACGTCCTGCTGCTCGAAGGCGGTCAGCACGCGGTCGATGGGGAAGGTCAGTGGCGGGTTGGTCGTCATGTCGGGTCTCCGGTAGGGGGTCAATCCATCAAACAAACCCTGGCCAGGGAGCCGCAACTGTAGGCAGAGCAAGGCGCCCACACAACGATGGAATTTGTGGGTCCGTGCGATAAAAAATCGATGGGTGCCGACGAGCAAGGCTTGGAGCGGCTCACAAAACCCAGCTTAGCGGTTCTGGCTAGGCGCTGCGTCGCAGGCAGTGCGAGCAGTACGACAAGACGCGGCAACGACGCCAGAAGAGTTTTGTTGGCCGCTTTCAGTCCGAAATCCCGGGCACCTGCCGCAGGTAGGCATGCAGAGCCGCGATGGACTGGCGCACCTTGGCGGGCTGGGCATCGCGTTGGGGCGTGACGGCCCAGATGTCCAGCGTGCCAAACGACCAGTCGGGCAGCAGGCGCACCAGCCGCCCGGCCTGCAGTGCTTCGCGCGAATCCATGCTGCCCACCAGCGCCAGGCCCAGCCCGGCCTCGCACATCTGCTGGATCGAGAGCTGGTTGTTGCTGGCAATGCGCGGCTCCACCCGCAGTGCGCGCGGCTCGCCGCTGGGACTGCGCAGGTCGATGAGCAACCCGCCCCCCTCGCGCGCGAAGCCCAGCCAGCTATGGGACAGCAGCGCATCCGGGTGCTGGGGCACGCCGTGTGCGGCCACCCATTCGGGTGATGCGCACAGGTACCAACTCATGCCCCCCAGGCGCCGGGCCGCCCAGGTCGAATCCGCCAGGCGCCCGTAGCGCACGGCCAGGTCGATGCGTGCGTTGATGAGGTCGATGGTGGAGTCGTCCACCAGCAGCCGCAGGCGCAGCGCCGGGTGCGCGGCCAGCAGTTCACCCAGGGCGGGTGCGATATGCCGCGCAAAACCCACGGTGGCCGACATCCGCAATTCGCCACTGGGCGCATCGCGGGAGGCTGCCAGCTCGGCGCGCGCTTGCTCAGCCGCCGCCCACATGGCAGCGCAGCGCGCGTGGTAACGCTGGCCCGCCTCGGTGAGCGCCAACTTGCGCGTGGAGCGGTGCAGCAGCGTCACGCCGCCGTCGCTTTCGAGCTTGCGCACCTGCTGGCTCACCGCCGAAGTGCTCGTGCCCAGGGCGCGCGCGGCGCCGCTCATCGAGCCGTGCTGCACCACGGCGGCGAAAACAGCCATGCGTTTGAGGTCTTCCATGCGTTTGATTGTGAAGCACAGCTTCAAAGATAAGGCGGTTTTAGCCATCTACCGCCTGTTTTGACAAGCTCCTATTCTCGCTACATCACAACTTTGACCCCAAGGACATCGATATGAACATCGCCCTGATTGGCGCCACCGGTTTTGTCGGCTCGGCCGTGCTGAACGAACTGCTGCAACGCGGCCACCGTGTGACCGTGCTGGCCCGCAACCCGGCAAAGCTCACGGCCCGCGAAGGCCTGACCGTGGTCGCCGCAGACGCGCAGGACGCCACCCAGGTGGCCAAGGCCGTTGCGGGCCACGACGCGGTGGTGAGCGCCTACAACCCCGGCTGGACGGTGCCAGACATCCACGACCAGTTCCTCAAAGGCACGCGCGCCATCATCGACGGCACCAAGGCGGCCGGCGTGCGCCGCCTGCTGGTGGTGGGCGGCGCGGGCAGCCTGTTTGTGGCGCCCGGTGTGCAACTGGTGGACACGCCCCAGTTTCCCGCCGAATGGAAGCAGGGCGCCCTGGCCGCGCGCGAGGCGCTGAACTGGATCCGCACCGAAAGCACGCTGGACTGGACCTTCCTCTCGCCCCCCATCCTGCTGCAGCCCGGCGAGCGCACCGGCCAGTACCGCCTGGGCGACGAGGCCCCGCTGATGAACGGCGACCAGCCTGGCAGCATCAGCGTGGCCGACCTGGCCGTGGCCATCGTGGACGAGCTGGAAACGCCGCGCCACGTGCAAAAGCGGTTCACGGTGGCGAACTGAGCCTTTTCGGATTGACAGGGGCTGCGTCCAGTGGGCGCAGCCCTTTTCTTTGTGACTTCAGGAAAAAGCCGCCAGGTCGATCAGTGTGTGGCCCAGCACTATGGGCCACAGGGTTCTCCAGTGCAGGAACCAGCGGCACATCACCCCATGCGCAAAGAAGGCCGCGATCACGCAGTGACTGCCGTGCTCCCAGTGCGCCAGCGCAAAGATGGTTGATACGCAGAGTGTGAAGCGCATTTCTGAAGGATGTTGGCGTGCACTGGCGTACAGCAGCCATGGCAGCCCAATGAAAAAGATGCTCTCCACCAGCCCGGCGCTGACTGCCGCATAGATTTGCACCGCCACACTCGCCAGGCCCTGAGGGAAAAGTTGCACCAACTGGAAGCTGCCAGGCGACGGGCCGAGTACCCGCCACGACAAGTTTCTCGCCACCAGAAAGGCCAGCCCTGCGGTGACGAACACCATCAGCCCCTGTCCTGCAAGGGGCCACAGGTTTTTTCCGGGCGGAACGAGTCCGTAGTGTGGTGGGTGCAATGCGGCTTTGTGGGCGAGCAGTCCCAGCAAGAGAGCCGGAAGCACTACCCATTGAAGCCCGTCAACCGCCCAGAAGATCGGTGCTCCCCTGCTTCCCAGGGCCGGTAAGTAAAAGCCATTGAGTTGCCAGACGAGTAGCACCGGGATCAGGGACCAGCCCACGAGCAGCTGTTGCCTGGTAGTGAGAAAAAACGGCCGTTTCAATGTCGAGATCAAGCGCCTCTCCGGGATGCTGGTAGTTGGTCATCCCGCTCACCTGTCTCGGAAAACGTTGACCGATGCGGGGAGGATCATCTTCTCCTCAGCTGGATGGTCCAGCCGCATCGCCAAACGCCTGGGCGTGAAATAGTCCCCAACGCGCCCCACAGATACATCTGCAGGCGCGTTGGGCGGGGTCTCTCACCCGATGAACCACCGCATCGGCACCATCACGAGGGACGGGAACAGCACCATCAGGAACATCACCGCGAACTGGGCCACCATGAACGGGATGACGCCCCGCGTCACGTCATCCATGCGCATCTTGCCCACGCCCGCCACCACATTCAGCACGGTACCGACTGGCGGGGTGATGAGCCCGATGGCGTTGTTGATGATGAACAGCACGCCGAAGTAGACCGGGTCGATGCCTGCCGCCTTCACCACGGGCATCAGCACGGGCGTGAGGATGAGGATGGTGGGCGTCATGTCCATGGCCGTGCCCACGGCCATCACCAGCACCATGATGGCGATGAGCAGCAGCGTGGGGTGTTCCATCAAGGGCTTGAGCAGGCTCACCAGCTGGCGCGGGATATCCGCCACGGTGATGAGCCAGGCGCTGACCATGGCGGCCGCCACCAGGAACATGATCACGGCGGTGGTCTTGGCGGCGCTAATGAATACGTCGGTGAGCTGGCGCCAGTGCAGCTCGCGGTAGACCAGAGTGGCCACCAGCAGCGCATAGACCGCCGCCACCGCCGCCGCTTCGGTGGGGGTGAACACGCCCATCTTCAAGCCCACGATCACGATCACCGGCAGGAACAGTGCCCAGGTCGATTCCCTGAACGCCTGCAGCTTTTCGGCGGTGGAGGCCTTGGGCGGTGGGGTGACGTTTTCGCGCTGCGAGACCCAGTACCAGGTGATGGCAATCGCCAGCCCCATCAGCAGCCCCGGCACGATGCCGGCCAGGAACAGCTTGCTGATCGACACGTTGGCCGCCACGCCAAACACCACGAAGCCGATGGAGGGCGGAATGACCGGTGCGATGATGCCCGCCGAGGCGATGAGTCCGCCCGCTCGTGCCTTGTCGTGCCCGGCCTTCACCATCATGGGCAGCAGCAGGGCGGCCAATGCTGCGGTGTCGGCCACGGCGGAGCCCGACAGCGCCGCCAGCATGCAGGCCGCCAGGATGGCAACAAACCCCAGCCCGCCCCGCTTGTGCCCCACCAGCGTGAGCGCGAGCTTGACGATGCGCTGCGACAGCCCACCCACGTTCATGATCTCGCCCGCCAGCATGAAGAAGGGCACGGCCAGCAGCGGAAAGCTGTCGGCCCCGTTGATCACGTTCTGCGCCAGGATCTGTGCGTCAAACAGGTCCAGGTGCCACATGAGGGCGACGCCGGAGACCAGGAGCGCATAGGCGATCGGCACGCCGATGGCCATGGCGGCCAGCAGGGAGCCAAGGAAGATAAAAACGGTCATGGGAGAGCGCTCCAGGTCATTGTGGTGTGGGGCTCACTGGCGTGATCCCGTGGGCGCGGGGGCTGTGTGCGGCAACTGGCTGCCCACGGCGGCCAGTTCTTCGGACTCGGAGATCTGCACCAATTCGCTGTCCGGCATCTGCCCCGACACGATGCGCCACAGGTCCAGCGCCAGCAGCAGCCCAGCCGCCACGGCAAACACCACGCCGGATGCGTAGAAGATGGCCATGGACGCCCCCGTGACCGGTGCATCCACATCCCAGTTGATGCGCGCCTGCGCCAGTGCGCCGCTGAACAGCAGCCAGGTGCACCAGATCATCAGCGCGTAGCTCAGGGCCAAGCAAATGCGCTGGCCCAGCGGCGGCAGACGCGCCAGCAGAAAGTCTGTGCCCAGGTGCCCGCGCTCGCGCACCGCCACGATGGCGCCCAGAAAGGTGATCCACACGAACAGCCAGCGCGAGACCTCCTCGCTGATGGCGATGCCGGAGTTGAAGGCGTAGCGCAGCACCACATTGCCGAACACCATGGCCACCATCACGGCCAGCGCCAAGGCGATGAGCAGGTTGATCCAGCGGCAGCAGCGGTCGATGAAGGCATTGAGCATGGGGTTGTCTCCTGTTTTCTTTTGACTCAGAGCGCTGTGCCCTGCAGCAGCCCGCGCTGCGCCAGGTTGGCCATGAAGGCGCGCAGGCCAAAGCGCCAGGGCGGCGCGGCCTCGCTGTGCGCCACGCGGTTGTGCAGCCCACCCAGCCAGGCGCTCTGGATGGACACCAGGTCGCCCAGGTGGTGGGTGAAGCCGCCGCCCGGCTGGTCGCGGTCTTCGATGGGGGCGAACAGCGTGCCCATGAACAGCACGAACCCGTCCGGGTACTGGTGCGCGGCCAGGGTCTGTGCCACCAAGTCGGTGGGGTCGCGGCTGATGCTGGCCATGGTGTTGATGCCGCGCAGCTCAAAGCCGTCCGCGCCAGCTACACGCAGGTGCACGGTTTCATTGCGCACCTGCTCCAGCCCGAAGCTGCCGTCAAACAGGCGGATGAATGGGCCCAGGGCGCACGACGCGTTGTTGTCCTTGGCCTTGCCCAGCAGCAGGGCGCTGCGGCCCTCGATGTCGCGCAGGTTCACGTCGTTGCCCAGCGTGGCGCCCACGATCTGGCCCCGGCTGTTCACCGCCAGCACCACCTCGGGCTCGGGGTTGTTCCAGGCCGAGTCGGAGCGGATGCCGATGTCGTCGCCGCAGCCCACCGAGGCCAGCACCGGCGCCTTGGTGAACACCTCGGCATCGGGGCCAATGCCCACCTCCAGGTATTGCGACCACAGGCCTTTGTCTTGCAACAGCGCTTTCAGGCGCATGGCCTCGGGCGAGCCCGGGCGGATGTCCGCCAGGTTCTGGCCGATCAGGCCGATGACCTGGGTGCGCAGGCCCTGCGCGCGGGTGGCGTCGCCGCGCGCCTGCTCTTCGATCACGCGCTCGATGAGGCTGGCCGCAAACGTCACGCCCGCCGCCTTCACCACCTGCAGGTCGCACGGGGCCAGCAGCCAGGGGCGGCTGGTGTCACGTGCGCCGGGCAGGCTGTTGGCCAGCAGGTCGTCCACGCTGCACAGGTATTGGCCGCTGGCTGTACGCACTGCCTCGGCGGGCGCCAGTGTGTCGAGCAGCGTGCTCATGGTGGGGTAGTGCGCGCTGAGGTCGTACACACCTTCGGGCCGCAGTGCCACCACGGCCGGGCCGGGCACAGCACCTTGGGGCACCCACGCCCGGCCCACCAGCGTGCCTTGCAGGCCGTCGTCGGGAAGCACTTGCAATGCGGCCTGGGGCGCACAGGCCCGTTCGGCAACTGCCGCTGCCGTCATGTTGTTCATGGAGAGTCCTTCGAAAAAGTCCGGGAAGGCGCCAGTGGCCTACCCGCTCGTTGTCAGTGGTTGTGGCGTGGCGTCTTTTCGGAGATGCGCTGAAATTCCAGCGCAAAGTCCAGCGTGGCGCCATCGGCCAATTGCCCTGTTTTCTCGCGGTACAGCGCCTCCCAGGGCGACTGGCTCGCGGGCACGGGTGGGGCGGGCAGGTCGCGCTGTCGGCGCGCGATTTCCTCGGGGGCGACCAGCGCATCGCAGCGACCGGTGTTCAGGTCGATGCGGATGGTGTCGCCGCTTTGCAGCCAGGACAGGCCCCCGCCCACGGCGCTCTCGGGCGATGCGTTGAGGATGGAAGGGCTGTCTGCCGTGCCCGACTGGCGTCCGTCGCCCAGCGTGGGCAACGTGTTGATGCCACGCCGGATCAGCGCATCGGGCGGCTGCATGTTCACCACTTCGGCCGAGCCCGGCCAGCCGATGGGGCCCGCGCCGCGCATCACCAGGATGCAGCCTTCGTCGATGTTCAGTGCCGGGTCGTTGATGCGGGTGTGGTAGTCGTCCGCACCTTCAAACACCACAGCACGGGCTTCAAAGATGCCTTCAGCGCCCGGCTGGCTGAGGTAGCGCTGGCGAAAGGCTTCGGAGATCACCGAGGTCTTCATGATCCCGAAGTCGAACAGGTTGCCACTGAGCACCATGAACCCCGCCTTGTGCATGAGCGGGTCGCTGAAGGGTCGAATCACCTCGCGGTCGTGGGTCTCGCGGCCTTGTAGGTTCTCGCCCACCGTCTTGCCGGTCACGCTGGCGCAATCGGCGTGCAGCTTTTCGGCCTGCTGCAGCTCCCACATCAGCGCGGGCACGCCGCCTGCGCGGAAGAAGCGCTCACCCAGAAACTGGCCCGCAGGCTGCATGTTCAGCAACAGCGGCAGGTCGTAGGCGTGGTTGGTCCAGTCTTGCGCGTCCAGCTGCACGCCCGCGTGGCGCGCCATGGCCATGATGTGCACCTGCGCGTTGCTGCTGCCGCCCGCCACGCTCACCACTGACAGCGCGTTCAAGAAACTTTCCCGCGTCAGGATGCGGGAGGGGCGCAGGTCTTCGTACGCCATCTCCACGATGCGCCGCCCGGTCTCGTACGCCATCTGCCCGCGCTCGCGGTAGGGCGCGGGAATGGCCGCGCAGCCAGGCAGCGACAGGCCCAGCGCCTCGGCCACCGCGTTCATGGTCGATGCCGTCCCCATGGTGTTGCAGTGCCCGGCGGAGGGCGCGCTGTTGCAGGCGCGTTGCAAGAATTCTTCCTCATCGATCTCGCCCGCCGCGAGCTGGCGGCGGCTGCGCCAGATCACGGTGCCCGAGCCCACCAGCTGCCCTTCGTGCCAGCCGTCCAGCATGGGCCCGCCTGAGAGCACGATGGCCGGAATGTCCACCGTGGACGCCGCCATGATGCCCGCCGGCGTGGTCTTGTCGCAGCCCGTGGTCAGCACCACCGCGTCGATGGGGTAGCCGTACAGGATCTCCACCAGGCCCAGATATGCCAGGTTGCGGTCCAGCGCGGCGGTGGGGCGGCGGCAGTTTTCAAAGATGGGGTGGACGGGGAACTCCATCGGTATGCCGCCCGCATCGCGGATGCCGTCGCGCACGCGGCGCGCCAGGTCCAGGTGGATGCGGTTGCAGGGCGACAGGTCGCTGCCCGTCTGTGCAATGCCGATGATGGGGCGGCCCGAGCGCAGCTCTTCGGGCGTCAGCCCGTAGTTCATGAACCGCTCCAGGTACAGCGCGGTCATGTCCGAGCGCTCAGGCGCGGCAAACCATTCGCGGGAGCGGAAGGGGCGGCGGGGTGTCTTTGTCATGGGGTCGGAGCGTCGCAAAAGAAGGGCTGGGCGCAGCGGTACGCTGCGCCCTGGGGAACGAACTACCGGCTTACTTGCCGCCCCGCGCCTTGGCCAGCTCGCCCATCAGCTCGCTGGTGGTTTCTTCGCCAAACTCCTTGCCGTACTTGGCCAGCACGGGCTGCAGCTTGGTGCGCAGCTTGGCCTGCTCGGCGGCGGGCAGCTCGGTGATCTGCATGCCGGCCTTCTTCAGCTCACCCAGTGCGGTTTCGCTGAAAGCGCGGATGGTCTTGCGCTCGAACACCGTGGCCTCGCGCGCGGCCTCCTGCACGATCTTCTTTTCGTCGGCCGAGAGGCCGTCCCAGGTTTTCTTCGAGATGAGCAGCACCCAGGCGCTGTACATGTGGCGCGACAGCACCAGGTGCTTTTGCACTTCATAGAACTTGCTCGCCAGAATGGTGGCGGGCGGGTTTTCCTGGCCGTCCACGGCCTTTTGTTCCATGGCCGTGTACAACTCGGTGAACGGCATGGGCGTGGCGTTGGTGCCCAGCGCGTTGAAGGTGTCGAGGAACAAAGGGCTCTGGATCACGCGCAGTTTCAGGCCCGCCAGATCATCGGCAGTGTTGATGGCCCGGCGCGAGTTGGTCACGTGGCGAAAGCCGTTCTCCCAGAAGCCCAGGCCGATCAGGCCCTTGTCCGGAAGCATGGCCAGCAGCTTCTGGCCGAAGGGGCCGTCCAGCACCGCGTCGGCTTCTGCCTCGTTGTTGAAGGTGAGCGGCAGGTTCAGCACGCCAAAGGGCTTGATCAGCGACATCAGCGTGGACGAATCAGGAATCGTCATCTCCAGCGTGCCGCCGCGCAGGGCCGAGGTCATGCTCACATCGTTGCCCAGGGCGCCGCTGGCGAACAGTTTGGCGTTCATCTTGCCGCCGCTCTTGGCCTGCAGGCGCTCGGCAAAGTGGCGCACGGCCTGGGCCTGTGGGTGGTCGTCGCTCAGGCCGATGCCGACCTTGAAGGTGTGTTCCTTGACTTGGGCCGAGACGGGGGCGGCGAAGGCGGCCAGCAGCGTGGTGGCAAGTGCCAAGGATTTGGCGAGGGTCTTGAATTGCATGGTGTCTTGTCTCCGTTGGAATGGCGGGACCCCGCTGGCGAGGCCGTCGGCGTATGCAGCTTTTTTGGGCAAGCCGTCATGAACGCAAGGCGAAGGTTAGGTTTCGCGCCCTGCCGGGTCCACTGAATGTTTTGCGACAATCCATTCCAAACGCTTATGAGTCCAGACGATTTTCCGGGTAAACCCTTGTCTTTGGCGCAGGCCTGCGCGCGGCTGCGCTTTCGGCATTTGCAGTTTCTGGACATCCTGGGCCGCACGCGCAACCTGCGGCTGACGGCCGAGCAGATGCACGTCACGCAGCCTGCGGCCACCAAGATCCTGATGGACATCGAGGAGATCCTGGAGGCGCGCCTGTTCGACCGCCTTTCGCGCGGCATGCGGCCCAACGAGCTGGGGCTTTTTACGCTGCGCTACGCCAGCGCGGCACTCGATGGGCAGCGCAAGTTTGTGGACGAGTTCAATGCCCTCAAGCAGGGCGGCCACGGGCATGTGACGGTGGGCGCCATCACCGGGTCGGCCGCGCATGTGCTGGTGGCCTCGGTGGTGGAGATCCAGCGCCTGCGGCCCCTCTTGGTCATCAAGATCCTGGAGCAGAGCAGCGACCAGCTCATCGCCTGGCTGGCCGAGCGCAAGATCGATCTGATGATTGGCCGCTTCACCACCGAGGACCAGCGCAGCCAGTTCCACTACGAGCACCTGTCCGCCGAGCCGCTGCATGTGGTGGGCGGACAGCACCACCCGCTGCGCGGCGCCACCGACCTGTCGCTGACCGAGCTGGCGCACTGGCCGTGGATTCTGTACCCCGCCTCCACGGCGGTGCGCAAGGTGTCGGACGACCTGTTCGGTGGCGCGGGCCTGGCGCTCACGGCGGGGGTGGTGGAGACGCCGTCCTTTTTGTTTGCGCTGGAGCTGATGAACACCACCCACATGATGTCGCTGCAGCCCGCCGCGCTGATCCAGAAATATGTGGACCGGGGCCTGCTCTCGCGCATCCCCGTCGAGCTGCCCGACCGCATGCCCAGCTACGGTCTCATCACCCGGCTGGGCGAGCCGCCCACTCCTTCGGCACAGGCCTTTATCGATGTGCTGCGCGAGGCGGCGGGCGTGGCGCCGGACGCTTTGGGGGAGTAACCAGGCCTGCGCTATGTACGGCCTTTTTCGATAACCAATGGTTATTGAAAATCCAGGCTACCGGGCCCTGCCGTTATGCTCTGCGCCCTTTCCCGCCATCCAGACCTTTTTCTCCATGACCGACGCACCCGACACGCCCGACACCATCCAGGAACCCCGCTGCTGGAGCGATGGGCGCTGGACGGCGCAGGTCATCAAGAACGAAGACGACGATGGCTGGGCCGTGTCCATGACACTGAAGGGCGAGGCCGAACCCGCGCTGGTGGGCCCCTGGACCATGGGCCGCGACAAGAAGAACCCCAAGCCGCTCGATGTGTCGGCCTTCCACACCCTGGTCAAGACCGCGAGCGAAGTGGTGCGCCGCCATGAGCAGCAGTTGCATGCGCAGCTGAACAAGAGCGTGCACATCACCACCGCAGACGGCCAGCGCCTGCGCGTGGCGCTGGCCATCGTGCCCGATGAGGAAGGCGCCACGGCCACGCTGAGCGCGCAGGACGAGCTGGGTGAAGAGGTTGCCCGTGCGTCCGCGCCGCCCACCTTCAAGCTCACGCCCGCCAGCGCAGCGGCCTGGGCCGAAGGCGGGTTTCAGCGCGTGCGCTGAGCAGACTTCGGCATTCAATACAGCCCACAGCCGCAGAAACCGGCACTGCCAGTGCAGGCAATCGCCTGCGCGACGGCGTACTGCGTGCCCGCCGCCTAAAATCCCACCCGTCGGCCCCGGATGACCTTCGGGGCCGACAGCGTTCTCAGGGCGGGGCGGAATTCCCCACCGGCGGTATTTGTTGGCTGAAAAGCCCGCAAGAGCCCGCGAGCGCCTGCGGTGCCGTTCTTCGGATCGGCCTGCAGGGTCAGCAGATCTGGTGCGAAACCAGAGCCGACGGTCACAGTCCGGATGAAAGAGATCGCGAAACCCACAGCTCCCGCCATGGGTGGCTGGGCCCTCGGCGTTTGCCTGCGTGCTTTGTTGCGCGCTGGCATGGCGCTGGGCCTGCGCCGCCCTGTGCAGGTGCCGTGCTCGCGCGCGCCCTGATTCTGGCCAACCCTGTTCTGAGGAACCCATGAATCAGTCTTCTTCACCTTCCGTTTCCCCCCTGGCTCCCGTCGCCGCCCACCGTGGCGCCCGCGTGGCCATCATCAGTGCCAGCTGGCACCAGGACATCGTGCACCAGGCCCGCGACGCGGCCCTGGCCGAGTTTGACCGCCACGGCCTGCCCCCCGCGCAGGTGGCGCTGTTCGATGTGCCCGGCGCGTTCGAGATTCCGCTGCTGGCACGCAAGCTCGCGCGCAGCGGGCGCTACGACGCCATCGTGGCCTGTGCGCTGGTGGTCAACGGCGGCATCTACCGCCACGAGTTCGTCACCACCGCAGTCATCGACGGCCTGATGCGCGTGCAGCTCGACACCGAGGTGCCCGTGATGTCGGCCGTGCTCACGCCGCGCGACTTCCACGACCACGAGGACCACGTGCGCTTCTTCCGCGAGCATTTTGTGAAGAAGGGCACCGAGGTGGCCCAGGCCTGCCTGCAGACCATGGCCTACCTGCGCAAGCTGGCCTCGCCCACGCTGGCCACCGTGCAGCAGGCAACCCCTGCGCTGGCTGAAGCCTGAGAAGGCGCCAGTTGCTACTATTTATGTAGCTTTTGGCACATGATGCACTAGCGCTTCAAGCCGATTAGGCTTGAAATGGCTGCGCCGCTTCAGCCTGCGGCCAACCGGGGCTGGTGGTGGCCCGGCGCGGGCATGCTGGCCTGCCTGGGGGTGTCGGCGTCGGTGTCCGCCAGCCGGAACACCGCCACTGCCTGCACCAGCTGCTGCGCCTGCACCTTGAGGCTGTCAGCGGCGGCGGCGCTCTGTTCGACCAGCGCTGCGTTCTGCTGCGTGGCCTGATCCATTTCGGTGATGGCGTCCCCTACCTGGGCGACTCCCGCGCTTTGCTCGCTGCTGGCAGCGCTGATCTCGCCCACGATGTCGGTCACGCGGCGGATGGCGCTCACCACCTGGTTCATCGTGGCGCCCGCCTTGTCCACCAGCGTGGTGCCCAGTTCCACGCGCTCCACGCTGGCGTGGATCAGGGTCTTGATCTCCTTGGCGGCCTCGGCACTGCGCTGCGCGAGGCTGCGCACCTCGCCCGCCACCACGGCAAAGCCCCGGCCTTGTTCGCCGGCGCGGGCAGCTTCCACAGCCGCGTTCAGCGCCAGGATGTTGGTCTGGAAGGCGATGCCATCGATCACGCTGATGATGTCGGCGATCTTGCGGCTGCTGTCGTTGATGCCCTTCATGGTCGTCACCACCTCGGCCACCACATCACCGCCCTGCACGGCCACGGTGCTGGCGCTCACGGCCAGCTGGTTGGCGGTGCGCGCGTTTTCGGCGTTGGCCTGCACGGTGGAGCTGAGTTCTTCCATCGATGCCGATGTTTGCTCCAGCGCGCTGGCCTGCTGTTCGGTGCGGGCGCTCAGGTCGTTGTTGCCCTGTGCGATTTCGGTGCTGGCGGCGGCCACGCTGTCGGCGTTGTTGCGCACATTGCTCACCACGTGCGACAGGCTGATCTGCATGTCGTGCAAGGCATTGAGCAGCAGTGCGATCTCGTCCTTGCCCTGCACGTGCCGCGCCACCGTCAGGTCGCCGCTGGCCACGGCCTGCGACACGCGCACCGCGTTGTCCAGCGGGTTCACCACGGTGCGGCTGAAGGCAATGGCGCCTGCTATGCCCAGCGCGCACACCACCAGCATCACCACCAGGCTGATGGTGGTGGCGCGCTGCGCAGTGGCGGCGGCACGTTCGGCCACGGCGCTGCTGGCCTTGGCGATCAGGTCGCCCGCCTGGTCCAGCAGCTGCGAGGGCTCGCGGTCCATGCCCGCCACGGCCTTGTCGCCCGCTTGCGGGTCGTGGTCGGCCGCCTTGAAGGCTTCAAACCCCTTGCGGTAGGCGGTGCCCATGCGTTCGTGGGCCTGGGCAAACTGCAACACGCGTTCGCGGCCCTCCCCCGGGGGCAGGGCGGCCACGAGCTTTTGCGCCTCGTCCTTGATGGCCTGTTCCTGCTTTTCAAACGCGGCCCAGTAGCGCGTGAGCTGGGCCGGGTCCTTGCCACGCAGCAGCACGTTTTTCCACTCCTGCACCTGCACCTTGAAGTTGTTGAGCATGCCCGCCGCCATGCGCTCGTGCTCGAAGCTCTGGGCCACGGTGGTCTGGTAGGTGTCGAGCGCCTGGTTCAGGCGGCTGATGCCAAACAGGGCCGCTGCAAACAGCAAGAGCAGCGACACGGTGAAGGCCAGGGGGAGCTTGAGGCTGAGCTTCATGAGGAACTCCTTGAGGGTCCAGAAACGCCGCAGTGCTGGGCCATGGGCCCAGCACCCTGGTCCAGCGGCGCGCCGTGCGCGGGGCCGCAGACAGGGTGTCTTTGGGATTATGGAGACGGATGTAATTTTTTGTACATGTCTTTTTTGCCGTGGGGCCGAGGCAAGCAGGCTCCGTCAGTCGCACGCTTTGTCATCCGATGGATAGCGAATAGCGAATAGCGAATAGCGGATAGCGGATAGCGGATAGCGAATAGCGAATAGCGGATAGCGGATAGCGGATAGCGGATAGCGGATAGCGGATAGCGGATAGCGGATAGCGCGAGCCAGATAAGCGCCAGGGGCCGATGCAATGCAGACAGCACAAACAAAACGGCCTTGCCGGTGAGGGCAAGGCCGCGCAGTGGTCAGGGCATGGCGCAGGCCGATGCCGCGAGGGTCTGGCTACAAAACCCCGCTGGCCCGCAGTGCAGCGATGCGCACTGGGTCCAGCCCCATTTCGCGCAGCACCTCGTCGGTGTGCTGGCCCAGTGCCGGCGGCGCATTGCGCAGCACGGGTGGGGTGGCCGACAGGCGCAGCGGGCTGGCCACGCCGGTGATCTGCTGCACGTTGTCGGTGGCGGCCTCGCTGTCCTTCCAGCGCGGCAGCGTCACGGCCAGGCCACGGGCCTGCACCTGCGCGTCGTCAAACGCCTGGGCGATGGTGTTGATGGGGCCGCAGGGTACGGCTTTGTCTTCCAGCAGCGCGATCCAGTCGGCCGTGGTGCGCGTGCGGGTCACGGCCTCCATGGCGGGGATCAGCGCGGTGCGGTTTTGCACGCGCAGGGTGTTGGTGGCAAAGCGCGGGTCAGTGGCCCACTGGGGCTGCTCGGCGGCGGCGCAAAAGCGCTGGAACTGGCCGTCGTTGCCAATGGCCAGCAGCATGTTGCCGTCGGCGGTGGGGAAATCTTGGTAGGGCGCCAGGCTGGGGTGGCTGTTGCCCATGCGGCCAGGCGCCTTGCCGGTGGCGAGGAACCCCGACGCCTGGTTGGCCAGCACGGCCATGCCCACGTCGAGTAGGGCCATGTCGATGTGCTGGCCCTGGCCCGTGCCGTTCACCGCGTTGTCGCGCACGTGCAGCGCGGCCAGGATGGCGTTGCTGGCGTAGAGGCCGGTGAACAGGTCGATGACGGCCACGCCCACCCGCATGGGGCCACCGCCGGGCTGGTTGTCGGCCTGGCCGGTGATGCTCATCAGGCCCGTCATGGCCTGCACCATCAGGTCGTAGCCCGCACGCTCGGCGTAGGGCCCGTCCTGCCCGAAGCCGGTGACGGAGCAGTAGATGAGGCGCGGGTTCAGCGCGCGCAGGCTCTCATGGTCCAGGCCGTACTGCTTGAGGCCGCCGACCTTGAAGTTCTCCACCACGATGTCCGCCTCCAGCGCCATCTGCTTGATGAGCGCTTGGCCGTCGGGCGAAGCCATGTCGATGGTGACCGAGCGCTTGTTGCGGTTGCAGGCGGTGTAGTAGCTGGCCTGGTTGGTGTCGTTGCCGTCCGCGTCCTTCAAGAAGGGCGGGCCCCACTGGCGTGTGTCGTCGCCCACGCCGGGGCGCTCCACCTTCACCACATCCGCGCCCAGGTCGGCCAGGATCTGCGTGCACCACGGCCCGGCCAGCACGCGGGAGAGGTCGAGCACCTTGATGCCTGCGAGGGCGCCTGGGGCGGTAGAAGAGGTGGTCATGGTGTGTTTACTATGAAATTAATAGCTGTCAGCGCATGATGGACTAGCGCTACAAGGCAAAAACACCGCAAAGGCGGTGTTTTTGCCGGTTTTCGGGGCGCAGGCCGATCAGTTGGCGAACGCGGCGATGCCCGTCTGGGCGCGACCCAGGATCAGCGCGTGCACATCGTGCGTGCCTTCGTAGGTGTTCACCACTTCCAGGTTCACCAGGTGGCGGGCCACGCCAAACTCGTCGCTGATGCCGTTGCCGCCCATCATGTCGCGCGCCAGGCGGGCAATGTCCAGCGCCTTGCCGCAGCTGTTGCGCTTGATGATGGAGGTGCCTTCCACGCTAGCCGTGCCCGCGTCCTTCATGCGGCCAAACTGCAGGCAGGCCTGCAGGCCGATGGCGATCTCGGTCTGCATGTCGGCCAGCTTTTTCTGGATGAGCTGGTTGGCGGCCAGGGGGCGACCAAACTGCTTGCGGTCCAGCGTGTACTGGCGGGCGGTGTGCCAGCAGAATTCGGCCGCACCCAGCGCGCCCCAGGCGATGCCGTAGCGTGCGCTGTTCAGGCAGGTGAAGGGGCCTTTCAGGCCTTGGACTTCAGGGAAGGCGTTTTCTTCGGGCACGAACACATCGTCCATCACGATCTCGCCGGTGATGGAGGCGCGCAGGCCCACCTTGCCGTGGATGGCGGGGGCCGTCAGGCCCTTCATGCCCTTTTCCAGAACGAAGCCGCGGATGGGGCCCACGGCGCCGCCTTCGGAGACTTCCTTGGCCCAGACCACGAACACGTCGGCCACGGGGCTGTTGGTGATCCACATCTTGCTGCCCTTGAGCTTGTAGCCGCCGTCCACCTTGTAGGCGCGGGTGGCCATGCTGCCGGGGTCAGAGCCGTGGTCGGGTTCGGTCAAGCCAAAGCAGCCAATCCACTCGCCGCTGGCGAGCTTGGGCAGGTACTTCTGGCGCTGGGCTTCGCTGCCGAATTCATAAATAGGCACCATCACCAGCGACGACTGCACGCTGGCCATCGAGCGGTAGCCCGAGTCCACGCGCTCCACCTCGCGGGCAATCAGGCCGTAGGCCACGTACGACAGGCCGGGGCCGCCGTACTGCTCGGGGATGGTGGGGCCCAAGAGGCCCACTTCACCCATCTCGCGGAAGATGCTCACGTCCATTTTTTCGTGGCGAAAAGCGTCCAGCACGCGGGGGGCCAGCTTGTCTTGGCAATAGGCGGCGGCGGCGTCGCGGATGGCGCGCTCGTCGTCGGTCAGTTGCTGGCTCAGAAGGAACGGGTCATCCCATTGAAAAGCGGCGTGGGCCATGTGTGTCTCCAGGTCGGAAAGTAGGGGAAGAAAAAACGAATCTGGAACGCATCGTAGGCCTTGGGGTGGTGGCCCGCAAGCGAGTTCTTTTCATCCAGACATGCGTTTATGGAATGTATGGAATACTGGCGGCCAACTAAGCCAAGGCGTGGCTGGTCACTTAAAAATTCCTCTTCATCATGCGCCGCAACATTCCATCGACCCAGGCCCTGGCCTGTTTTGAAGTGGCCGCCCGCCACGAGAGCTACACCCGCGCCGCGCAGGAGCTGTCGCTCACCCAAAGCGCCGTCTCGCGCCAGATCCAGGCGCTGGAAGAGTTTTTGGGAGTAGCACTGTTTCGCCGCACGCGCCACGGCGTGGTGCTGACGCCTGCGGGTGCGCACTATGGCCGCCAGGTGGCGCGCTGGCTGCAGGGGCTGGAGCGCGATACGCTGGACGTGATGGCCCACCAGGGCGAGGGCGGCACCCTTACGCTGGCCGCGGTGCCCACCTTTGCCACGCGCTGGCTCATCCCCCGCCTGCCGCACCTGGCGCAGGCGCATCCCGATATCGTGGTGCACATCGACACGCAGACACGCCCCTTCTTGTTTGCCGACACCACCTTCGATGCCGCCTTGTATGCCGGCACGCCCGAGCAAGTGGCCAACTGGCCCGGCGTACAGGCGCAACTGCTGATGCACGAAGACGTGGTGCCCGTGTGCAGCCCGCGCCTGCTCGAATCCGCCGCACCCCGGGGCCGGGGCCGCGCCCACCAGCCCGTGGCCGCCGAGGCGCTGGCCGAGCTGCCGCTGCTGCAGCAAAGCACACGCCCCTACGGCTGGCGCCAGTGGTTCGATGCCATGGGGGTGGAGGCTCCGCACGCGCTGGATGGCCCGCGCTACGAGCTGTTTTCCATGCTGGCCGTGGCCGCCACGCATGGCATGGGCGTGGCGCTGATCCCGCCGCTGCTCATCGAGGCCGAACTCGCCAGCGGCGAGCTGGTGGTGGCCTGCAACCGCCCGCTGCGCGGCGAGCGGGCGTACTACCTCATCAGCCCCGCACAGGCCCAGCCCCCGGTGCTGGCCACGTTTGCGCGCTGGCTCCAGCACATGGCAGAGGTGGGTAGCCCGCCGGTTGCGGGATGACGCGCTTGCGCCCACGGGGGCTGTGAACTAATCTGGCCGCGCGGAAGTCTGTCTTTCATTCAGCAACCTTGTTGGAGAGCGACCACCATGACCACTTACCACGCTCCGCATTTCGACCCCACCGTGGACGAGATCGAGACCCTCAAGCAACTGGAGATGGGCGAAGTCATCACGCTGCCCCACGCGCTCAAGGACCATGTGTCGGGGCGACTGCTCGAATGGGGCTTCATCACCAAGGGGACGGGGGGTGAGCTGGCCATCACCGCCAGTGGCCGCCAGCTGATCCGGCGACAGGACAACTGACCCCGCGCGTCAGCCGGCCCCTTGTGCGTATCCGTCGCAGGGTGTGGCGTGGGACCTCCGTGCGGGTGGGTGCCTTTGGCTAAATCCTGGTGCGCGGGCTGGGGTATCCGGGCCCTGCGCCCGCCGCCCGCAGCGTTGGGCCTATCCTGTGCCATTCCCCTTGTCTGGAGCCGCCGTGCCCGCTTTGTCCCGTTTGCGCACCACCCTGTGCATCGCCGCGCTGGCCGTTGCCGGTTTGCTGCTGGCGGGTTGCAGCACAGTGCGGCTGGCGTACAACCAGGCGCCCCACCTGGCGTACTGGCAGCTGAACCGTTACCTTGACCTGTCGGACGTGCAGACGGAGCGCGTGCGGGGCGACCTGGGCGACCTGCACCGCTGGCACCGCGACACCATGCTGCCCCAGCATGCCGAGCTGTTGCAAAGGGTGCAGCAGCAGTTGCCCGCCACCATCACCCCCGAGCAGGCCTGCCGCATCTATGACGAGGCTCGTATACAGCTGGACAAGGTGCTGGCCCAGGCCGAGCCCAAGGTGGTGTGGCTGGCCTCGCAGCTGTCCGAGGCGCAGATCCGCAATCTGGAGCGCAAGCAGGCCGACAGCAACGCTGACTGGAAATCCGAATGGCTGGACCCATCGCCCGACAAGATGCGCGAGCGCCGCTTCAAGGACCTCTCGTCGCGGCTCGAAACTTTTTATGGCGCGCTGGACGAACCCCAGAAGGCCGTGCTGCGCGCCTTTATCGCCCAGTCGGCTTTTGACCCGCAGCGCACCTATGCCGAGCGCGTACGCCGGCAAAAAGACCTGGTGCAGGTGCTGCGCAACATCCAGGCCGACCGTGGCAACACCGCCCAGGCCCGCACGCTGATGCTCGGCTTCCTGGACCGCGTGGTGACGTCACCGGACGGCGCCTACCAGCGCTACGCACAAGCGCTGGTGGTCGAGGGCTGCGAGGGGTTTGCGCGCCTGCACAACGCCATGACGCCTGCGCACCGGCTGCGTGCGGCGCAATCCCTCAAGGGTTATGAACAGGACTTCCTGTTGCTGGCTGCGCGCTGATGTGCAGCGCGAGGGTGGGGCGAAGCGCAAAGGCTGCTGCCGCGACGCGAAGGTCAGCAGAACATCATCGCCAGCAGGGCCGCATCCTCGGCCATGTTCTGCAGGGCGTAACCCGCCAGCCGGTAGGCCAGCACGGTGGCGTGCGCGATCAGATCCTGGGCGGTCATGGCGGTGGCTGGGTGTGGAGGTGTGCAGAAATCACATGCCGCCGCCACAGCGGCTGGCCCAGCAAAAAGGCCGATAGCTCGTGGAAGCTACCGGCCTTGTTGACTGTGGTGCCCGGGGCCGGAATCGAACCGGCACGCCTTGCGGCGGGGGATTTTGAGTCCCCTGCGTCTACCAATTTCACCACCCGGGCGGAATATGTGAAGCCCTGAATTATGGCACAGTAGGGCGTATGAAATATCCGACGATTGAAGACGCGGTAGGCAACACGCCGCTGGTGGCGCTGCAGCGCATTGGGGCCCAGGACAACGCCGCGCGGGGCAATGTGGTGCTCGGCAAGCTGGAAGGCAACAACCCGGCGGGGTCCGTCAAGGACCGGCCTGCACTGTCGATGATCCGCCGCGCCGAAGAGCGCGGCGACATCCGCCCTGGCGACACGCTGATCGAGGCCACGTCGGGCAATACCGGCATCGCTTTGGCGATGGCCGCGGCCATCAAGGGCTACCGCATGGTGCTGGTGATGCCTGAGGACTTATCCATCGAACGCGCCCAGACCATGAAGGCCTTTGGCGCCGAGCTGGTGCTGACCCCCAAGAGCGGCGGCATGGAGCACGCCCGCGACCTGGCCGAGGCCATGCAAAAGCGCGGCGAAGGCAAGGTACTGGACCAGTTTGGCAACCCCGACAACCCCCGCATTCACTACGAAACCACAGGCCCCGAGATCTGGGAGCAGACCGGCGGGCGCATCACCCACTTTGTGAGCGCGATGGGCACCACGGGCACCATCACGGGCGTGTCGCGGTTCCTCAAGGAGAAGAACCCTGCCATCCAGATCATTGGCGCCCAGCCCGAGGAAGGCTCGCGCATCCCGGGCATCCGCAAGTGGCCGCAGGAGTACCTGCCCAAGATTTATGACGCCAGCACGGTCGATGAGCTGGTGTATGTGAGCCAGGACAGCGCCGAGGACATGTGCCGCCGTCTCGCGCGCGAAGAGGGCATTTTTGCCGGCATCTCGGCTGCAGGCGCGTGCTGGGTGGCGCAGCAGATCGCCGCGCGCGACAGCAATGCCACCATCGTCTTCATCGTGTGCGATCGGGGCGACCGGTATTTGTCGACCGGGGTGTTTCCTGCGTGACCTGTGGAATGGCCTGCGCAGTGGGCTCCATGGGCATTGCCGGGTGCCTCTTCGCAGGTTTTTGAATCAGACTGGCTGCTTGTGCTAGTTGAACATGCCTCAGCAGCTACATAAAAGATAGCATATGCCCTACGAAGTCCGTTTTTGCCCTCACTGCGCGACCGAGCTGCAGCCCATCACGCTGGCCGAAGATGGCGGCGACAAGGAGCGCTTACGCTGCCCTGCCTGCGGCTGGACACACTGGAACAACCCCACGCCCGTGCTGGCTGCCATTGTGGAGATCGACGGCAAGGTGCTGCTGGCGCGCAATGCGGCATGGCCCGGCAAGATGTTTGCGCTGATCACCGGCTTCATGGAGGCGGGCGAGTCGCCCCAGGAGGGCATTGCGCGCGAGGTCAAGGAAGAGACCAACCTCGATGTGCAGTCCACCACCCTGGTGGGGGCCTACGAGTTTTTGCGCATGAACCAGGTCATCATTGCCTACCACGTGGTGGCCACCGGGCAGGTGCAACTCTCGCCGGAGCTGGTGGACTACCGGTTGTACGATCTGCCAGACCTCAAATGCTGGCCTGCGGGCACGGGCTACGCGCTGGCCGACTGGCTGCGCACCCGGGGCCACGAGCCCGTGTTTTTCACGGCCGAAGAAAATGCAGAACGCCGCCGTGGGCTGGACGAACAAGCCCCGGCCGCGACGCCGCCAAAGGATTGATGACCATGGACATTCACAAAGAAATCGACACCCGGGGCCTGAACTGCCCCTTGCCCATCCTCAAGGCCAAGAAGGCGCTGTCGGACATGGCCAGCGGCCAGCTGCTCAAGGTGGTGGCGACAGACAACGGATCGCTGCGCGACTTTCAGGCGTTTGCCAAGCAGACCGGCAACGAGCTGGTGGAGCAACAGACCGTGGGCGAGGAGTTCATCCACATCCTGCGCCGCCGTTGAACGTAAAAATAGCTGCCAGCGCTTATCCAATAAGCACGGGCAGCTATCGATTTTGAAGTGTCAGAGGGCTTGGCCGGCTGCGTTTACAGCGCCAGGTTCTTCAGGTAGTCCCGGAAGTGCGCCCCCACCTGCGGGTGCTTCAGGGCCAGTTCCACCGTCGCTTCCAGAAACCCTTCCTTGCTGCCGCAGTCGTAGCGTTTGCCTTCGTACTGGAAGGCGTACACGGCTTCATTGTTCATCAGGCGCGCAATGCCGTCGGTGAGCTGGATCTCGCCGCCCACGCCGCGCGGCTGGTTGCGGATCTCGTCAAACACGCCGGGCGTGAGGATGTAGCGGCCTGCCACGCCCATGCGCGAGGGGGCATCGGCCGCCTTGGGCTTTTCGACAATGCGCTGGATGCGGATCAACGGGCCACCGGCAGGCTCGCCCGCCACGATGCCGTATTTGTGCACCTGGTCCTCGGGCACCTCTTGCACGGCGATCACGGAGCGGCCTTGCTGGCGGAACGCGGTCGCCATCTGCGCCAGCACGGGCTGACCGCCCTGAGGGCCCACCATCAAATCGTCGGCCAGCAGCACGGCAAAGGGCTCCTTGCCCACCAGGGGCTCCGCGCACAACACTGCGTGGCCCAGGCCCAGCGAGCGCGGCTGGCGCACAAAGGCGCAGTCCATGTCGCTGGGCTGGATGGAGCGCACCAGCTCCAGCAGCTCCTTCTTGCCGGCCGCTTCCAGCTCGGCTTCGAGCTCGTAGGCGGTGTCGAAGTGGTCTTCAATGGCGCGCTTGCTGCGGCCGGTCACAAAAATCATGTGGCGGATGCCGGCGGCGTAGGCCTCTTCCACTGCGTACTGGATCAGCGGCTTGTCCACCACGGGTAGCATCTCCTTGGGGCTGGCCTTGGTGGCGGGCAGAAAACGCGTGCCCAGTCCGGCAACGGGGAAAACGGCTTTGCGAACGGTCGTGGCAACAGTCATGGGGCTCCTCTGGACGGATGGGTGGCGGTGTGCGCGGGCTGCGCTGCAGCCCGCAACCCACACCGGCAAAACATGAAAACGGGGCGGGCAGCCCCTACGGGACGGGCTGCCATGGCGCAGTATGGCCCGGGTTTTAGCCTAGCCGTGTCAGCTGATCGCGCAATCTGCCCAGCGTGGCGCCGAAGTCGGCGATGCGCTTTTTCTCCTGCTCGATCACCGCCGCAGGGGCCTTGGCCACAAAGGCTTCGTTGGACAGCTTGTTGTTCGCCTTGGTGATCTCGCCGTCGATGCGGGCGATTTCCTTGGACAGGCGCGCCTTCTCAGCCGCCACGTCGATCTCCATGTACAGGCACATGCGGGCGTCACCCACCACAGCCACGGGCGCGGCCTGTGCGGCGGCGGCCCAGGCGGACTCGTCGTCAAACACCTTCACCTCGCTGAGCTTGGCCAGCGCCTGCAGCACCGGGCCCACGCCACGCATGAACTCGGTGTCGCCCACCACGTACAGGGGCAGGCGGGTGGAGGGAGACACGTTCATCTCGCCCCGCAGCGCGCGGCATGCGTCCACGAGGCCCTTCACGCGGCCCATGTGGGCAATCGCGGCCTCGTCGATCTTCTCGGGCTGGGCCTGGGGGTAGCGCGCAATGCTGACCGATTCGCCCGGGATGCCGGCCACAGGTGCCACCACCTGCCACAGGGCCTCGGTGATGAATGGGATGATGGGGTGGGCCAGGCGCAGGATGGCTTCCAGCGTGCGGATCAGCGTGCGGCGCGTGGCGCGTTGCTGCGCTTCGGTGCCGTTCTGGATCTGCACCTTGGCGATCTCCAGGTACCAGTCGCAGTACTCGTTCCAGACAAAGTCATAGATCGTGTTGGCCACGTTGTCCAGGCGGTATTCCTCAAAGCCCTTGGCGACTTCGGCCTCGGTCTTTTGCAGCAGCGAGCTGATCCAGCGGTCGGCCTGGCTGAACTGCATGTAGCCGTGGGCCGCGCCGCCGGGCTGGCACTCTTCCTTGGTGTGCTCTTTCAGGCCACAGTCCTGGCCTTCGCAGTTCATCAGCACAAAGCGGCTGGCGTTCCAGAGCTTGTTGCAGAAGTTGCGGTAGCCCTCGCAGCGCTTGCTGTCGAAGTTGATGCTGCGGCCCAGCGATGCCAGTGCGGCAAACGTGAAGCGCAGCGCATCGGCGCCATAGGCCGGAATGCCCTCGGGGAATTCCTTTTGCGTGTTCTTGCGCACGGTGGGCGCGGTCTCTGGCTTGCGCAGGCCGGTAGTGCGCTTGTCGAGCAGGGGCTCCAGCGCAATGCCGTCGATCAGGTCCACCGGGTCGAGCACGTTGCCTTCGGACTTGGACATCTTCTTGCCCTGCGCGTCGCGCACCAGGCCGTGGATGTACACATGCTTGAACGGCACGCGGCCCGTGAAGTGCGTGGTCATCATGATCATCCGGGCGACCCAGAAGAAGATGATGTCGTAGCCCGTGACCAGCACGGTGCTGGGCAGGTACAGGTTGAAGTCGTCGGTGGCGCTGTCGCCCTGGTTGGGCCAGCCCATGGTGCTGAAGGGCACGAGGGCGGACGAGTACCAGGTGTCCAGCACATCCTCGTCGCGACGCAGCTTCTTGCCGGGCGCCTTGGCCTGGGCTTCGGCTTCGTCGCGGGCCACGATCACGTTGCCTTCTTCGTCGTACCAGGCCGGAATCTGGTGGCCCCACCACAGCTGGCGGCTGATGCACCAGTCCTGGATGTTGTTCATCCACTGGTTGTAGGTGTTCACCCAGTTCTCGGGCACAAAGGTCACTTCGCCGCTGGCCACCGCGTCGATGGCCTTTTGCGCAATGCTCTTGCCCGTGGGGTCCTGGTCGCTCACCTTGCTCATGGCCACGAACCACTGGTCGGTCAGCATGGGCTCGATCACCTGGCCGGTGCGGGTGCAAATGGGCACCATGAGCTTGTGCTTCTTCACCTCGACCAGCGCGCCGATGGCTTCCAGGTCGGCCACCACGGCCTTGCGGGCCACGAAGCGGTCCATGCCCTGGTACTTGGCGGGGGCGTTCTCGTTGATGGTGGCCTGCAGCGTCAGCACCACGATCATGGGCAGCTTGTGGCGCTGGCCCACGGCGTAGTCGTTCTGGTCGTGCGCGGGGGTGACCTTAACCACCCCGGTTCCGAATTCCTTGTCCACGTACTCGTCGGCGATCACCGGGATCTGGCGGTCGCACAGCGGCAGGTTGACCATCTTGCCGATGAGGTGCGTATAGCGTGCATCCTCGGGGTGCACCATCAGCGCCACGTCGCCCAGCATGGTTTCAGGCCGGGTGGTGGCCACCGTCAGGCTGCCCGATCCATCGGCCAGGGGGTAGGCGATGTGCCACAGCGATCCGTCTTTTTCTTCGCTCTCGACTTCCAGGTCGGACACGGCGGACTGCAGCTTCGGGTCCCAGTTCACCAGGCGCTTGCCGCGGTAGATCAGGCCCTGCTCGTAGAGCTTCACGAAGGTGTCGGTGACCACCTTGGAGAGCTTGTCGTCCATGGTGAAGTATTCACGGCTCCAGTCCACGCTGTCGCCCATGCGGCGCATCTGCGTGGTGATGGTGTTGCCGGACTTTTCCTTCCACTCCCACACCTTGCTCACAAAGTTCTTGCGCGCCTCGGGCGGGGTGGGGCCCATGTCGTAGCGGCTGATGCCTTGCTCCTGCAACTGGCGCTCCACCACGATCTGCGTGGCGATGCCCGCGTGGTCGGTGCCCGGCACCCACACCGTGTTGAAGCCGCGCATGCGGTGGTAGCGCGTGAGGCTGTCCATGATCGTCTGGTTGAACGCATGGCCCATGTGCAGCGTGCCCGTCACATTAGGCGGGGGCAGCTGGATGGAAAAGGCGGGCTCGCCCGCCTGGGGCAGGCCCGTGCCACGGTGGCCTGCGGTGCCATACCCGCGCTTTTCCCATTCGGGGCCCCAATGGGCTTCCAGCGCGGCAGGTTCAAACGACTTGGACAGGCTTTCGAGGCCGGGTTGTGCTTGGGGCGTGCTCATGGGGTGTCGCAGTGGGGGCAGTGGGGCGGAGCGGCCGCAGGGAGCGCTCCGACGAACAAGAGGGTGAACCGCACATTTTAAGGGACCGCCACCCCATCGCTGGCCCCGCAGGGCCTTCGTCTGTTCGGGGGCGGCGCGCCGTCTGTCGGCCGATTCTTTCCAATGGTTACCTTGTGGCTGGGTGCGCGGGTGAATGGGTCCTGATAATCCCGCCCCACAGAGCGAGGAGGGCGCGGCAACGCGGACCAGGCTCTGAGAGCGGCTAACAAAACTCCCCTGGCGTCGTTGTCTCGCCTTGTCGTACTGCTTGTACTGCCTGCGGCGAAACGCCTAGCCAGGGCCGCTTCGCTGAGTTTTGTTAGCCGCTCTAAGGATCACGATTTACAACAAGGACTGGTGCAGTGGCTTGCGGGGGGTGTTCAGCCTTCCGGTGCCACGGTGCCGGGCCGTCACAACCATCCGAACCTATGACGTTTCAATCTGCCTGGCGCCTGGGCCTGGTCAAGGTCTTTGCCTATGCGCTGCTGGCGCTGTTTCTGGTGCCTGCGGTGACCTACGTGTTCACCCGCCATGCCCAGACCGACCAGGACGCCCGTTTTGTGGCCGGTATCAGCCAGCGCATCGATGCCGAAAAGGGCCTGCCCGCCGACGAGAAGCAGGCGCGCAAGGACTATTACCGCAGCAACCCGCCGTCCACCATCTGCAGCAATGCAGACCCCGATGCCCGCGAATACCGCGAGGCGCTGTGCGACACCTTCTCCGATGTCTGGCAGTTCCACATGGCGCGCAAGCTGTCGCTGTGGACGCTGGTGGCCAGTGCGGCGCTGCTGCTGGCGGTGCTGGGGCTGGGGGCGCTGGCGTTTGCCGACCGCAAGCTGCAGTACGCGAGCTTTGTGGCGGGCTGGCGCCTGACGTCCTGGGCCAGCGCCACGGCGCTGGTGGTGCAAGGGACGATGGCGGTGTGGCTGTCCTTCTGGGTGACGGCGTTTTTCTTCCACAAGTACTCGCCCAAGCTGGTGCTGTTTGTGGGGTTTGCCGTGGCGGCGGGGGTGCTGGTGGCAGTGGCGGGCATCTTCAAGCGCGTGCAGTCCAGCAACCAGGTGGTGGGCGAGCTGGTGGCCGAGGCCGATGCGCCGCTGCTGTGGCAGCGCATTCGCCACCTCGCGCAGCGCCTGAAGACCGAGCCGCCCCGGCACATCGTGGCTGGCATCGATGCCAACTTCTTCGTGACCGAGGCCCCGATCACCGTGGGCCAGCAAACCCTCACGGGCCGCACGCTGTTTGTGAGCCTGCCGCTGCTGCGCATCCTGGACCAGACCGAGGCCGACGCCGTGCTGGGCCATGAGTTGGCCCACCTGCGCGGGGGCGACACTCGACGTAGCGCACAGCTGGGGCCCAAGCTGGTGCAGTTTGACCACTACCGCCACGCCATCCGCACCGGCGGGCTGTCGGCCATGGCGTCGCCGCTGCTGGACCTGTACCGCACCATCTTCGAGATCGCCCTGGCCAGCGACAGCCGCGAGCGCGAGTTCAAGGCCGACCGCCTGGCGGCCAAGCTGGTGAGCCCGGCGGCGATTGCACAGTCGCTGGTCAAGATTGCCGCCTACGCCCAGTACCGCTACCGCATCGAGGACGAACTGTTCGGCCGCAACGAGCGGCACGACAACAGCACGCTGGGCATTGCGAGTTTTGTGGCCCAGGGCTTGGCGCCGTACGCGGCATCGCCCGACTTTGTGGATGCGATGAAGACGGCCAATGTGCCGCATCCCTTCGACTCACACCCCGCCATGCCCGAGCGCCTGCGCAACGTGGGTATGGCCCTGAAAGAGCGCGACTACGGCGCGATTGCCGTGCGTGCGCCCGCCACCACCTGGGTGCAGGAGATATTGACCGCCGACGCCATCGAACAGCGGCTGTGGAGCGCTTACGAACAGCAGTTTGCGCAGGACCACGAGCGCAGCCTGGCCTACCGCTACGAGCCCGCCAACGAGCAGGAGCGAGCCCTGGTGTTGCAGTACTTTCCGCCCGTGGTGTTTGCCCTCAAGGGCGATGCGACGGTGGAGGTGAGCATCGACGGCATCCGCACCTCGGCCGATGAGACCACGGTGTTCTGGGACGCCATCAAGAGTCTGGAATTCAAGGAAAGCAGCTTTGGCAACGCGCTGATCGTGACCCACCTCGAGAAGAACGCCCTGGGCCTGGGCGCCAAGACCAGCAAGATCAAGCTGCCCGGCCTCAAGAAGGACAAGGACCAGTTCAATGCCGTGGTCAGCCACTACTGGCAGCGCCACCAGATCATGCGTGCGCAGCAACAGGCAGCGGGATGATTGCTATATTTTGTATAGCTGCTGAGGCAATGGGATGTAGCGCTTCAGCGCTGTAGGGCCAAAAGAATCCCATGCAAGGCGGTGGGAGGGCCGTTTGACGGGGCTGCGCACCCCCTCCAGCGCAGCCAGCCCCGTGGACCGTGGGGCGGTGCGTGGGGGCGTGTGGTCAGGCCGGCTTACTTGCGCACAAACTCCGGCCGGTCGTTTTGCTGGGGCTTGAGCGGCGCATCCACCTTGCCTTCGGCGCGTTCCTTGCGCCATTGCTCCTTGCGTGCCGTCCACTCGCGCAGGCGGGCGTGGGCCACGGTGCTGTCTTTTTCCATTTGCTCGTCATTGGCCAGCTGGGCCGACAGCTCCAGGCGAATGCCGTTGGGATCGAAGAAATAGATGCTCTTGAAGATGTGGTGGTCCGTCACGCCCAGCACTTCCACTCCATGCGCCTCCAGGCGCTGCTTGGTGTTCTCCAGCTCCTGCACGGTGTTCACGCGGAACGCAATGTGGTTGACCCACAGGGGGGTGTTGGGCGAGGGCTCGGCCTTCACGTCGTCGCCCAGGTCGAAGAAGGCGATGAACGAGCCGTCCTGCAGGCGAAAGAAGAAGTGGGTGTAGGGGCAGTACTCGCCGGTGCTGGGCACATAGTCGCTCTGGATGATGTGGTACAGCGGCAGGCCCAGGATGTCTTCATAGAACTGGCGCGTTTCCTCGGCGTCGCGGGCCTTGTAGGCGTAGTGGTGCAACTGCTGGATGGGGGCGGGTGCCGGCAGGCTGGCCAGGTCGGTCGGGTTCAGAACGGCGTTCATGCAGAGTCTCCTCAAATCGGTGAACGCAATTCTACTATTCGTAATTGATTTACGTTAAGTTAATTTTTATACCCAGAAGGCTGGCAGATGAGGACGGGCTGGCCCCAAAAAAAAAGCCACCCGGCGCAAGGCGCACGGGTGGCTGTTCGCAAGCAGCCGGAGGCGGGGCGGAGCAAGTCAGCCCGCTGCACCCAGGTCCGCTCGGCCTGGTTTACTGCTTCACGGCTTCAATCTGCACCACCAGGCGCACGTTCTTGGGGAAGCCCC
This sequence comes from Acidovorax sp. 22279, assembly GCF_052045435.1. NCBI lineage: Bacteria > Pseudomonadati > Pseudomonadota > Betaproteobacteria > Burkholderiales > Comamonadaceae > Acidovorax > Acidovorax sp. 22279. The sequence continues at coordinate 42,054 of NZ_JBQEOV010000016.1, read as the reverse complement.
ATTCCACGCCGTAGTTCATGCCCCACTGGGTGCGGTCGATGGTGGCTTCAAAGTCGCCGCCGCACACTTCGCGCTTGAGCATGGGGCTGTCGTAGCAGTTGAACTGGTTGGCCTTGAGGGTCAAGGGGGCGGTCTTGCCCAGCAGTGTGAGCTGGCCTTCGACGCTGGCGACCTTGTCGCCGTTGAAGACGAACTTGCTGGAGACAAACTTCATCGTGGGGTGCTTGGCAGCGTCGAACAGGTCAGCGCTTTGCAGGTGCTTGTCAAACGCGGGGGTGCCCGTGTTCACCGAGGTCACGTCGAACGTGATCTCTGCCTTGCCCGACTTGCCAGCCTTGTCGAGCTGGACGGTGCCTTCCTTCTTGTCGAAGCGGCCGCGGTTCACGGCGGCGCCAAAGTGGCTGATCTCGAACGAGGCAAAGGTGTGCGTCGGGTCGATGGCGTAGTTGGCCGATTGGGCTTGGGCAGCACAGGCGAACAGGGTGGCGGCGGCAGCCAGGGCGAAGAGGGACTTGCGCATGGAAACTCCTGATAGATCAAAAAGGAAAGGACAAGGGAAAAGGGGAAGGCACCACCCGCCGGGTCCGTGCCCGGACGGCAGGCGTAGGCCGGTGGGGCCCGGGCCGAGGGGTGGCGCTCAGAGCTTGCCGACGCCGGTCAGCGCGAGCTTGAACTTGACCTGCACGTCGTCGGCCACCATGGAGGTGTCGGCCCACTCGTTTTCGCCGATCTTGAAGGCCAGCCGCTTGATAGGCAGCGCGCCTGTAGCCGTGGTGGTGGGGCCGCTTTGGGTCAGCGTCACGGGCACCACCACGTTCTGGCTGTTGCCCTTGATGGTGAGCGCGCCCGCCACTTCAAACTTGCCGCCGCCCAGGGCCTTGATGCTGGACGACACGAATTGGGCCTGCGGGAACTTGGGCACGTTGAACCACGCGGGCTTGGGCAGCTCTGCATCGGTCTCGCGCGAACCCAGCGTGGCGCTGCCAGTGTCCACCGTGAAGGCGATCTTGCTGGTGGCCAGTTTGGCCGGGTCAAACGCCACCTGGGCGCTGAACTTCTTGAACTGGCCTTCCAGTGGCACGCCCATCTGGCGGGCGGTGAACTGCACCTCGCTTTGCGCGGGCACCAGCTGCTGCTGGGCCAGGGCGGCTTGCGCGCCCGCAACGAGGGCAGCGCCGATCACGATGCGGGACAAGGTAGAAGACAGATGCATGCAGAAACTCCGTGCAATTCACAAAAGGTGGAAGCGGTGGTCGCAGGGGGGGAGCGACCTTTGAGGTGCGCAAGGCGCCCACCAGGGTTTGCCATGGCGCCCCGCAGGTGGAGGCTGGTTATTTCCCGGGCAGCATGCGGTTCAGCAGGCCATCACGGTCGACCAGCTGGTGCTTGAGCGCTGCGGCGATGTGCAGCAGCGCCAGCGCGGCCAATGCAAACGCGGTGTACTGGTGCCAGGGCTTGATGGCCTCGGCCAGGTCCTTGCTCACCGGCACAAAGTCGGGCAGCTGCCACAAGCCCAGGAACACGATGGGGAACCCCGCCGCCGAGCTGTAGGCCCAGCCAATCAGGGGCACGGCGAAGAAAAGCACGTACAGCAGGTGGTGGGTGCCGTGGTGTGCCAGCTTCTGCCAGCCGGGCATGGTCTTCTCGACCGCCTGGGGCAGCGCCGGTGGGCGGTGCGTGGCGCGCCACAGCAGGCGCAGCGCCGACAGCACCAGGATAGTCACACCGGCCCATTTATGCCAGTTGTAAAGCTTCAGCCGTTGGGGCGAAAAGGGCAGGTCGGCCATGTAGACGCCGACGCCAAACAGAGCGATCAGCGCCAGGCCCAGCACCCAGTGCAACAGCATGGCGGTGCGCGTGTACCGACGCGGGGTGTCGAGGGTCGTCGTGGAAGTGGCTGTCATCAGCGAATCTGGAGGTCGGTGCAAAAATGAGGTGAGCGAAGGCTGCAAGGTCCGCCGGACTTGGCGACACAACGCGCTGGGCGATGGCGCAGTGTAGGAAGCGCTGGCTGTGATCAGCTTCAGGCAGATTGATGCCTTGATTCAAATTTATTGAATCGATATGCCTTGAGCGCTCAAAGTTCCCCAATGCTGTGCAATTTCTGCGGAGCGGCTATTTGCTGGCATCCGCGGGGCACCGGCGCGGCGCCTGCCTGAACCTTGCTGGTGCGCCGGTGCCCCTGTGGAGACACCTTGGCGAATGGGGGAGGTGGCCGCATCAGGTGCAGCGATGGCGGGCTGTACGGGGGCGGGGCGCCAGAGCACCCCGCGATGCCCGGGTTATCGGGCCAGCGCGGCCTGTTTCCAGGCGCTGACGGCAGCGCTGTCGTCGCCGCGTTGCTCGGCCAGTTCGGCCACGTGGCGCCAGGCACTGGCGCGCATTGGCGCGTCGTTGAGCTGCTGGGCTGCCTGGGTCAGCAGCTGCTGGGCTTTGCCCCACAGCTGGCGCTTGAGGCAGGCCATGCCCGCCAGGTATTGCAGGCGGGCGTCGCGTGGGTTGGCTTGCTGGGCGGACTCGATGCGGGCCAGCCAGGGCCCGTCGAGCGCATCCAGCCCCGCCTCCAGCGCACGCACCAGCTTGAGGGCGTGTTGCTCGGCCAAGGCATCGGGCAGCTCCACCATGCGTTCCCACACGGGCAGCAACCAGGCACGCACCTGCGTGGCATCGCCGCCCAGTGCAGCCAGCCGCTGGGCGGCGTGGATGGCCAGCTCGGGCATGTTGCGCTCGCTGGTCTCCAGCGACAGCCAGATCTGCTGCAACTGAGCGACATCGTGCGCGCTGTTGATGAGTTCGGTGGCCAGGCCGCGCACGATGCTCTGTGCGGCATTGGGCGAGAACGCACGGTGCTTGCCCAGCAGGCGTGCGGTGTCCAGTGCTTCTTGCGTCTGGCGCGCCAGACGGGTGGCCTTGAGCTTGATGCGCAGCGCCAGGGTGCGCCGCGCGGCCCCCTGGGGCAGGGCTGCCAGGCGGTCGAGCGCCGCGTTGGCATCGCGGTCGTCCAGCGACCAGCGGGCGGCGCGCATCTGGGCGCCTTCGTGCATTTCCTGCTCGTTGATGGAGCCGCGCATGGGGGCTTCCTGCAGTGCGTCCTGCAGGTGGCTTTCGCGGGTGGCGCGGTCTTGCAGTGCGTGTGACGCCTCGGCGGCGATCATGTGGGCCAGCGCGCGCAGCTGCTTGCCGTGGGGCACCGCCTCGCCGCTGGCCTCCAGCGCGTGTTCTTGCGACAGCGCGGCCACAGCGGCCTTGCGCGAGCGGATGAACCGGCCGCCCAGCATGTGGGTCAAGGCGTCGAGCAGTGCGCCGTGCATGGCACGCTCTTTTTGCTGCACGCGCCAGCGGCGTGCCTGGTGTGGCAGCGCCAGCAGCGCCGCCAGGGCCCGCAGCGCCGCATAAACGGTGACAAAGCCGCCCACCAGCAGCAACACCACCATGTTGAGCGACAGGTCGATGCGATAAGGCGGCCAGTACAGGGTGACGGTGCCCTGGTTGTTGCCCGCAAACAGCGCGGCCGCCACTGCCACGCCAAACAACGCCAAAAGCCAGAGTGCAGCACGCATAGCGTCAACGTCCCGCAGCGGCGGTGGCCAGGGCCGACAGGGTTTCGTCCAGGCGCGGCAGCTCGGCCGCCTTCATGCTGGCCTGGGCCTGCTGCAGGGTGGAGGCCACGTTCTGGGTGCGGCGCGATGCGGGGTCGAAATACTTGTTGAGCGCTGCGGTGGCTGCGGTCAGGTCGGCACGGGCCGACTCGAACTGGCGTGCCAGGATGCCCAGGCGTGCATTGAGCAGCTTGAACTTGAGGTTCTCGCGCAAAAAGAAGGTCTGCTCAGGGGCCAGCAAGATGGCTTCGGGCTGGTCGATGCGGCTCACGCGCACCAGGCTGCGGGCCTCGTCGCGCACAACCTCCCAGCTACGCTGCAGGGCCGCTTGCCACCAGGCCAGGCCCTCGGTGGGGGCGGGGGCACTGCCAGGGGCTGCGGGGCCGGCGGACAGGCGCTTGGTCGAGGCGGCCTGGGCCACGGCATTGAGCACGGGCAGGTCGTCCACCTGGCGCACCAGGTCGTCCAGGCGGGCCAGCAGGCCGGCGGTGTCGGTCACGGTGGCGCGGGTCAGGCGGTCCAGGTCGCGGCCGATGGCGCGCTGCACGGGGGCCAGGCGGGGCTGGGCAGAGCGCTCGATGCGTTGGTTGGCGCTTTTGAGCGCTGCCACCAGCGGCTCCAGGCTGCCGGTGAGCTGGGCCTGTTGCTGCGCCAGGCGGATGGCCGACTCAATGTCCACCACCAGGTTTTCATCGCGCGAACGCGACAGGCTTTGCATGAGTTCTTCGAGCTGGCTGCGCTGCAGGGCGACCTCGCTCACGCGGGCCTCCGCCACCGACAGGCGAGCCGCCGTGTCGCGCACCAGCTCTTCGGCCTGGCGGGCCATGGTGCGGGCCTCGATGGCCAGGGCGCCCGAGTCGGCCGATTGCCGGGCCAGTTGCTCCTGGATGGCGCTGAGCTTTTGCCACAGCAGGCCGCTGCTGACCAATGCGGCCACCGCCACGGTGCCCAACAGCAAGGTCATGGCGCCACTGCGGCCGGTGGCAGCGGCTGGCGCAGCGGCCGAGGGGGCCGGGCTCACTGCTGGCGCGCCCACAGCGGCGGCCACAGGGGCTGCAGGGGGCGTGGAGGGCAGATCGTCGGGGGGCGCAGAACTCATGCGACCGATTCTATCGAGGCCACCACATCTTCCAGCGCCGGACGGCATTCCCGCACGGTGCCAAAGCCCGCTGCGTGGGCCGCTTCGGCGATGCGCGGGTGGGTGGCCAGCGCCTGTGCAGCGCCCCAGTATTGGCCGGGCAGGGCCTCGGCCAGGTGGGCCACCGCCTCGGAACTGCTCAGCAGCCAGACGGAGCCATCGTGCGCCGCCTGTTGTGCCAGCGCCACCTCCTGCGCCGTGAAGCGGGGCGCGCCGCGTTGGTAGGCCACCACAAATTCCACCTGACCGCCCCGCGCCTCGATCTGCTGGGCAAGCCACTCGCGGCCATTGCCCTGGGGCGATTCGTGTGCGCCCTGCGGCGTGGCGGAGCGACCGCGCACGATCAGCACGCGGTCGCCAGGCCGCACCTGGGGGGCCACCTGGCGCCACAGCGCTTCCGAGTCGAACTGCGGTGCGTCGGGCGCGGGCCCATCGATGGCGCTGCGCGATACGCCCGCCTGCTCCAGCGCGCGGGCGGTACCTGGGCCAGGTGCCCATGCTCTTGTTTTTGTAGCTGCCAGGGTATGAATATCCAGCGCTACAGGGTGATTTGGCTCCAAGAAGTGCGCCACGGCGTTGCCGCTGACAAACATCAGGGCGCGGTAGGTGCCGACGTTGGCGCGGGCCAAGTCCAGCGCCTGTTGCATGGTGGTGTCCGTGCAGGGAACAATCGCAATCAGGGGCAGCGCCACAGCCTGTATGCCGTGTGCGCCCAGTTGCGTTACCCAATGCGCCGCTTCGCGGGCAGGGCGTGTGACGATGACGCGGGGCGCGGCTGCGGCCATGTCAGGCCGGGGTGACGCCGCGCGCACCCCCAGCACGCAGGCGCTGCGCGATCGCATCGCCCAGTGCTTCAGCCTGCGCCAGTGTGGTGACAGGGGCAGAGGCCTGTGCGCGCACCAGCGGGGCTTTGTCCTCGGGGTCGCCCCAGGCGGCGTCCAGCTGCAGCACGCCGTGGGTGAAGGTGCCGTGCGCTGCCAAGGGCATCGAGCAGCTGCCCCCCATGGCGCGGCTCACGGCGCGCTCGGCGGCCACGGTCAGCCAGGTGGTCTGGTGGGCCAGCGGTGCCAGCGCGTCGATCAGGTCTTGCCGGTCGCTGCGCACCTCGATGCCCAGTGCGCCCTGGCCTGCAGCGGGCAGCATGGCGCTGGGCTCGAACGTGGTGCGGATGCGGGCTTCCAGCCCCAGGCGCTTGAGGCCTGCGGCGGCCAGCACGATGGCGTCGTACTGGCCTTCGTCCAGCTTGCGCAGGCGGGTGTCGAGGTTGCCGCGCAGGGGCTCGATCTTCAGGTCAGGCCGCAGAGCCTGCAGCAGCACCTGGCGGCGCAGGCTCGACGTGCCCACCACGGCACCCTGCGGCAGGGCGTCCAGGTTCTCGTAGCGGGGGGAGACAAAGGCATCGCGCGGGTCTTCGCGCTCCATCACGCAGGCCAGGGCAAAGCCCTCGGGCAGCTCCATGGGCACGTCCTTGAGCGAATGCACGGCAATGTGGGCGCGGCCTTCTTCCAGCGCCACTTCCAGCTCTTTCACAAACAGGCCCTTGCCGCCCACCTTGCTGAGGGACTTGTCCAGAATCTGGTCGCCCTTGGTGGTCATGCCCAGCAGTTGCACGCTGTGGCCACGGGCTTCGAGCAGCGCTTTGACATGCTCGGCCTGCCACAGCGCAAGGCGACTTTCGCGGGTGGCGATGACGATGGGGGGCGTTGGCGAGGGGCTCAAGTTCGTAACCTGTTTGTAATTATTCAGCGGCGCAGGATGCTAGCATGCGCCCGCACTGGGGCTGGTGCGGCCTGCGGCCATGCGGGCTCCACGCGCCAGGCCATCCCACCCATCCCGGAGACTCCTGCATGAAACGATCCGACAAGGACCAGCCCCTGATTGATGACATCCGCCTGCTGGGCCGCATTCTGGGCGACGTGATCCGGGAGCAGGAGGGGGTGGAGGCTTATGAGCTGGTCGAGCAGGTCCGCAAGCTCTCCGTGGCCTTCCGCCGCGACGCCGACCAGGAGGCCGACCGTGCGCTCAAGAAGCTGCTCAAGTCCCTGTCGGGCGACCAGACGGTGAGCGTGATCCGCGCCTTCACCTATTTCAGCCACCTGGCCAACCTGGCCGAAGACCGCCACCACATCCGGCGCCGCGCTGTGCACGAGCGCGCAGGCGACACGCAAGAGGGCAGCATCGAGGTCGCCCTGTCGCGCCTGCGCTGGGCTGGCATTGCGCCCAAGACGATTTCGCAGACGCTGGCGGGCAGCTACGTGGCCCCCGTGCTCACGGCCCACCCCACCGAGGTGCAGCGCAAGAGCATTCTGGACGCCGAGCGCGACATCGCCCAGTTGCTGGCCACGCGCGACGACATCCAGGTGCGCGCTCAGCTCTACAACAGTGCCAAGGACGCGCTCACCCCGCGCGAGCTGGCTGCCAACGAAGCCCTGCTGCGGGCCCGCGTGGCGCAGTTGTGGCAGACGCGCCTGCTGCGCTACAGCAAGCTCACGGTGGCTGACGAGATCGAAAACGCGCTTTCTTATTACGAAGCCACCTTTCTGCGTGAGATCCCCAAGATCTATGCGGACCTGGAAAACGAGCTGGGCCAGTACCCTGTGCACAGCTTCTTGCGCATGGGCCAGTGGATTGGTGGCGACCGTGACGGCAATCCCAACGTCACCGCGCAGACCTTGCAATATGCCCTGAGCCGCCAGGCCGAAGTGGCCCTGCGCCACTACCTGACCGAGGTGCACTACCTGGGCGGCGAGCTGTCGCTGTCGGCCCGCCTGGTGCAGGTGTCGGCCGAGATGGAGGCCCTGGCCCAGCGCTCGCCCGACACCAACGAACACCGCGTGGACGAGCCCTACCGCCGTGCGCTGACTGGCATCTATGCGCGCCTGGCCGCATCGCTCAAGGATCTGACCGGTGGCGAAGCCGCGCGCCATGCCGTGGCGCCACAAAACGCCTATGCCAGTGCCGAGGAGTTCCTGGCCGACCTGCGGGTGATCGAGGCCTCATTGCAGTCCCACCATGGCCAGGCCTTGGCTGCCGAGCGACTGCATCCGCTGATCCGCGCCGTGCAAGTGTTTGGCTTCCACCTGGCCACGGTGGACCTGCGCCAAAGCTCCGACAAACACGAAGAGGTGGTGGCCGAGCTGCTGGCCAAGGCCCGTATCGAGCCCAACTATGCCAGCCTGCAAGAGGCTGCCAAGCGCGCACTGCTGATCAAGCTGCTGAACGACGCGCGTCCGCTGCGCGTGGTGGGCGCGGAATATTCGGCCCACGCCCAAGGCGAGCTGGCCATTTTTGAAACCGCCCGTGTGATGCGCGAGCGCTTTGGCCACGAGGCCATCCGCCACTACATCATCAGTCACACCGAAACGGTGAGCGACCTGCTCGAAGTGCTGCTGCTGCAAAAGGAAGTGGGGCTGATGAACGGCACGCTGGATGCCGAGTCGAAGAACCACCTTATCGTGGTGCCCCTGTTCGAAACCATCGAAGACCTGCGCAATGCCGCGCCCATCATGCGCGAGTTCTACAGCCTGCCCGGCGTGGCCGCGCTGGTGCAGCGCAGCGGCGGCGAGCAGGACATCATGCTGGGCTACAGCGACAGCAACAAGGATGGCGGCATTTTCACCAGCAACTGGGAGCTGTACCGCGCCGAGATCGCCCTCGTCGAACTCTTCGATGAACTCGCCACCACCCACGGCATCCAGCTGCGCATGTTCCATGGCCGGGGCGGCACTGTCGGCCGTGGCGGTGGCCCCAGCTACCAGGCCATTCTGGCGCAGCCGCCCGGCACCGTGCGCGGCCAGATCCGTCTGACGGAGCAGGGCGAGGTCATTGCCTCGAAATACGCCAACCCCGAAATCGGCCGACGCAACCTGGAAACTCTGGTCGCCGCCACGCTCGAAGCCACCCTGCTGCAGCCCACCAAGCCCGCCACCAAGGCGTTTTTGGATGCTGCTGCGCAGCTCTCGCTGGCCAGCATGGGCAGCTACCGTGCGCTGGTGTACGAGACCCCGGGCTTTACCGACTACTTCTTCAACTCCACGCCCATCCGCGAGATCGCCGAGCTCAACATCGGCTCGCGCCCTGCCAGCCGCAAGGCCAGCCAGAAGATCGAAGACCTGCGCGCCATCCCCTGGGGCTTCAGCTGGGGCCAGTGCCGCCTCACGCTGCCCGGCTGGTTCGGTTTTGGCTCGGCTGTGGAAGCCTTCATCAACACCGAAGGCAAGGACCCCAAGGCCCAGCTGGCGCTGCTGCAAAAGATGTACCGCCAGTGGCCGTTCTTCCGCACCCTGCTGTCCAACATGGACATGGTGCTGGCCAAGAGTGATCTGGCCCTCGCCTCGCGCTACAGTGAACTCGTGACCGATGCGCGCCTGCGCAAGAAGGTGTTCACCAGCATCGAGGCCGAGTGGCACCGCACGGCTGATGCGCTCACCCGCATCACCGGCGACAAGCAGCGCCTGACGCACAACACCGCGCTGGCGCGGTCCATCAAGCACCGCTTCCCGTACATCGATCCGCTGCACCACTTGCAGGTCGAGCTGGTGCGCCGCTGGCGCGCAGGGCAGGGCGACGAGCGGGTGCAGACCGGGATTCACATCTCCATCAACGGAATTGCAGCGGGGCTGCGCAATACGGGCTGATCTGCGGGCACAGCGGTCCGAACACGCACTTTCCAGCCTGCTGCTATCGCGGGCACCCACAACAAAAAGGGCTCCCAATGGGAGCCCAGTTTGTTTGGCCAGTGTGGAACTGTGTGTCTAAAACACCTCCCATGGCAGCAGCATCCGCACGCGCGAAGTGCCACCACCATGGGAAGTCCCGCAACTGCGTCAATCGGTCATGCGATTACATGGCGCTGAATTCGCCCGAAGGGATCTGGCCGGTGCGCAGAGCTTCGGCAGCCTGGGCACGCACGGCAGCACGGTCAGCGGTGGATTTATAGGTCACCACACGCGAGCCAGCAGGCTCGATGCTGCGTGTTTGTGCCACGGTAGCGGCTTCGGCAGCCACTTCAGCGCGGGTGCGGTTCGTGTCGAACTTCAAGGCAAATTGCGAGCCATCGGCTTCGTCTGCATGGGCACCAAAAGCGGCGAAAGCGGCAACAGCAGCGACGGAGAGGAAACGGGCGGTCTTGTTCATGATGAAAATCCTTGAAAGTTAAAAAGCGTCTCAAAAAAGCCGGGTCAAAAAC
>NZ_JBQEOV010000016.1:0-32079 GCF_052045435.1 Acidovorax sp. 22279 | reverse complement strand
CGGGTTCGGCTCATCGATGGGATGAACTGTACGCCGATGGTGTTCAGGGAAAAACCACCCAGTCGCGAACTAACTGTTCCAGTATTGGAAACAATCACCAACGACAGTTGGGTGGCGCAGTTGCGCCATGGTGTTCGGTAATTCGGGGTGCTGCATCTCTGGTGCGATGCCAAAGTCCACGTGTGGAAAGGTGCGGAGATCCGGACGGCCCGAGCCGCAGTGACGGCGTCAGTGGCAGACGCTGCGTTGCTCGGTGGCCAAGTCGCTCAGTCGCCCAGCAACTCGCCCACGGCCTTCAGGTCTTCCACCCGGTCGCACACGGCCTTCACGGCCATCATCACCGGGATGCCCAGCAGCAGTCCCCACAGGCCCCACAGCCAGCCCCAGGCCAGCACGCTGATGAACACGGCCACGGGGCTCATGCTGCTGGTGCGGCTGGTGAGCCAGGGGGTCAGCAGGTTGCCGATCAGCGTGTGGATGACCAGCGAGGCACCGCCAATGGCCATGGCCATGTCGAGCGTGCCAAACTGCAAGAAAGCCACCAGGGCCGAGGACCCCGTGACCAGCGCCGAGCCGATGTATGGCGCGAGGTTGAGCACGGCTGCCACCACGCCCCATACGGCGGCGTTTTCCAGCCCCAATGCCCAATAGGCCGCGCCGGTGGCTAGGCCGACCAGCACGCTGGTGAACACCTGCAGCAGCAGATAACGCTGTATCTGCTGGGTGATGTCTTGCAGCACATGGATGGTGACCTTGCGCCGCTCCAGGCTGGTGCCCGCAATGCGCAGCAGCTTGTCTCGGAACAGGTTGCCCGAGGCGAGGGCAAAATAGGTCAGGAACACCACCACCATCAGCTGCCCCAGCGCCGACATCAGGCCCATGGTGCCGCTCCACAGGTAGTCGCGGATGTTGAAAGGCGGGCGCTCCACGATCACCCGCTGCACGCCCCGGCGGGGCGCTGCGCTGGCGGCGCTGTTTTCGTTGGCGGCCTGCTCGATCTGGGTGGCCGCCTTCTGCACGGTGTCCAGCGGACTGCTGCCACCCGCGCGTGCCTTGAGGTTGTCGCGGACCTTCTTGGCGGCGACAGGAACCGAGTCCACCAGTTGGGCCGCCCCGTCACTCAGCGACCAGGCCGTGCTGGCCAGCCCGGCAACGATGGCCACCAGCAACAAGCCCGCCCCCAGCGCCCGCGGCACATGCCACCGGGCCATCATCTCCACCGCTGGCCGGAGTGCAATGGTCAGCAGCAGGCTCAGCATGATCGGGATGAACACCGCACTGGCCCAGTGCAGCAGCGCCACGCTGGCGAACAGTGCCAGCAGGGCGAGGGAGAGGTTGCGCACGTCCACAGGCATGTGGAGCATGAGGGGCGCGTGAGGCGCTGGTGCTGAAACCGGAGGCGCAGGGACTGTGGGTGCGTCTGCGTGCGCGTCGGCGATTGGGGTGTGGCTGGCATCTGCTGCGACCTGGCTGGTCACCGCTTGGTCGGGGCTGCCATCGTCAACGGCGGCTGTCGTTGGGCTGGTGGGTGCGGAAGGAGCAGCAGAGGGCGCGGTCATGCGCGGATTGTGCGGCAGGCCGGGTACGGGCTTTGTAGGTGGCCATCCCAACGCCGGCGGCGTTGGCAAAGTGCGACGGAAAACGGGGTTTGTTCCCGCGATGGTGCTTTGCTGAGGCCATTAGGATGATGCGATGCAATTGGACGGCATCACAACATGACAAGGGGCGTGTGCGCATGAATCCTCAACACTCCCTCCGTGGGCGCGTGTTCGCGATGGCAGCACTGGCGGTGTTGCTGGGCGGATGCTCGTCGCTGGATGTTCCGCGTGCCGACAACTATCCAGCCACCGACCAGAAGAAAGCGCGCGCCGTGCACCACTGGGATGTGTTGGCCGACGACGTGGCGGGCCGCATCGCGGGCAAGATCGGTGCCTGGCCAGCCGGCGAGTACCCCATCTACCTGGCGCCGAGCCCTGGCGACACCAGTTTCAACAACGGCTTTCGCAAGCTGCTCATCACGCGCCTGCTGGATCGCGGGGTCGTTTTGTCCACACAACCCACGGCGGTCACCCTCACGTTTGAGACCCAGGTGGTCCAGCACAATGCTCGCGTGCAAACCTGGGGGCCCATGCCCTGGACGCGTCTGGCGCTGGGCGTCGGTGTGGCGCGAGACTGGTATCTGTTCCGCCAGGGCGTCGGGTCGATGCTGGCGGGCGTTGCCACCCTTGGCGCGGTGACGGACCTCACGCAATACGCCATCGACGGATCTGCCGCAGGCGGGCCGACGCGCACAGAGGTGCTCATCACGACGTCACTCGAAAGCGGTGACCGCTATCTGGCGAGTACCGCAGACGTGTACTACGTCGAGCCCGATGATTCGCCGCTGTACAAAACGCAGTTACCACCGCCTCCGCCACCACCGCCCCCCCCACCCACCCCCGTTAAAACCTGGCGGGTGGTGGCACCATGATGAGCCGTTTCCATCCCGGCAAGCTCAGGTCCGCGTGGTGCTTGGGCATGGTGGTGGTGTCGGCCCTGGCGGTGCAGGGCTGCTCGACCAACCCGGTCCACAGCTATTACTACGGCAACAGTGCGGGTGGCGTGTCGCGCACCGACCTGATCGAGGTGAACGACCGGGCAACGGATGCCTTGCTGCTCAACGCGCCGCTGGACGCGAGCCAGCCGCTGTTGGTGGCCACCCTGGTCAATGTGGACCGGCTCAACGAGTCGTCGCGGCTGGGTCGCATCTTTTCGGAGCAGATCGCGGGGCGCATGGTGCAGCGCGGGCTGCGCGTGACGGAGGTGAAGCTGCGCGACAACCTGGTGCTGCACCGGGAACAGGGCGAGTTGCTGCTGTCGCGCGAGGTGCGGGAGGTCAGCCAGGCGCAGAACGCACAGGCAGTGGTCGTGGGCACGTACGCGGTGTCGGCCTCGGTGGTGTACATCAGCCTTAAGCTGGTGAACCCGGTGGGTAACCATGTGATGGCGGCGCACAACTACGCGGTGCCCGTGGACGAGAACGTGCGCACCTTGCTTGCGGGGCGTTGATGGGTGGATCGGCGTTCTGTCTTGCACCACATTCCATCGGCAGACAGCAGAAAGCAAAAAGGCCCCGCATAGGGCCTTGTTTGTTTGCTATCTATTCAATAGCTAGAGCGGCAATATGCACTAGCGCATCGGGCACTTTTGGCTCAAAAATCACGCCAAGGTGTCAATGCAGCATCAGCGCGCCGGCGGTCTTGCTCTTGCCGGCACGGGCGGGTGGGTTGCACAGGCCACATGTGAAATGGCGGTTTTCGTACAGCTCGGTCACGAACTGGCCGCTGCACTGGCTGCACTTGGTGCGGGTCAACATGCCGGCGTCCACGAATTTCACCAGGCGCCAGGCGCGGGTGAAGGACAGCAGGGGTTCGATCTCGGCCGTGGCGACTTGTTCGTTGTACAGGCGGTAGGCCTTGGTCAGTAGCTCCACCGAATCCAGGTCCACGCCCTTGGACAGGTACTCGTAGATGTTCAAAAACAGCGAGCTGTGGATGTTCTCTTGCCAGGTCAGGAACCAGTCGGTGGAGAAGGGCAGCTGGCCTTTGGAGGGCGACTTGCCCGCGATCTCCTTGTACAGGCGGATCAGGCGCTCATACGACAGCGTGGTCTCGGACTCCAGCACCTGCATGCGGGCGCCCATCTGGATCAGCATGGCTGCGCGTTCGATCTGCTTGGATTCGTTCAGAACGCTTTTGACAGGGGCTTTGGCGGCGGCGGTGGTGGTGGAGGACATGGCGGGCTTTCGGTGAGAACGGGACAATGCTGCGGGCCAGTGCTTCAGAGCACTTCCGACACGCGGCTGGCCATCAGGATGTTGGCGTGCAGGGTGTTGGTGGCGTCGTTGCCCACCTTCTTGGCCGAGTGGTTGGTCAGCAAGCTCCATACGAGGTTGTCGTCCACGCGGAAGCTGCAAAGTAGCGTGTTGCGGGAGGCCAGTTTCATCACTTGCGCTGCCGACAGCGAAGCGAGAATATCGGCAGACTCCTCGTTCATGCCCAGACGGAAAACCGCTTCGGCCTTGTCCTGACGGATCAGGGTTTGGGCCAGCATCAGGTAGGTGAGGTTGGCTTCGCGGATTTCAGCGAGGATTTGTTCGTTGGTCATGGCGGCTTCCTTTTTTCCAGTACCGGGTCTTGCGTGGCCTGCTGACTGCAGGTTTTGCGTGATCCGTTGAAATGGATTGTGAAACCGCCCCAATCAGAAATTAAGTCGGGGTTTGGCTGTGCCGCGTGTCTGGTTTCGCGGTGGGCTGTGTAGGAATTTGCCCTACACGCAGATCAGGCGCCGGCTGGCTTTTCAGGGGGCAGCGTCTGCTGCGCTGACAGACACCCGCCCCAGAATTCTGCTCATGGTTTTGATAGCGCCTGCAAAACCATCTTTTTTGCGCTTTTGCAACTGGCGGCGTCCATTACGCACCGCAGTGGGCGTTGTTCATCCTTTTTCGACTGGGCGCGTGGGGTCTGAACACCATTCGCTCCAGCTGCCCGCGAACAGCGCGGTGTGCCCCAGACCAGCAATCTCCATGGCCAGCAGATTGGGGACGGCGCTCACACCGCTGCCGCACTGGTGCACCACCGTCGCCGGGTCACGGCCCGCCAGCAGGGCGTCGAACTCTGCGCGCAGCGTGGCTGCGGGTTTGAAGCGGCCGTCAGCTCCGATGTTTTCGGCAAAGGGTCGGTTGAGCGCGCCCGGAATGTGGCCGGCCACCGGGTCCAGCGGCTCCACCTCGCCCCGGTAGCGGGCGCCGGCGCGGGCGTCGATCACGGTCTGGTCTGCGGGGCGCGGCAGGCGGGCCAGGACATCGCTGGCCGTGGCCAGCTGGCGCAAGGGCTCGTTCAGTGCAAAGTGGGACTGGAAGTGCGACGGCTCTTCTCCGCTGTGGACTGCACCACCTGCGGCCTGCCAGGCCTGCAGCCCGCCGTCGAGCACGGCCACGGCGTCATGGCCTGCCCATTTGAGCATCCACCACAGGCGGCCGCAGTAGTTGGCGCCCTGGCGGTCGTACACCACGGCCTGCATGTTGTTGGCAAAGCCCACGCTGGACAGCCACATGGCAAAACGTTCGCGGCTGGGCAGCGGGTGGCGGCCGCCGGATGCGGGCTGGTCGGCCTCCTGCGCCGTCACAGTGCCGGTGGCCCCAGGTGCGCCGTGCTTGGCGCTGAGGTCATTGTCGAGGTTGGCGTACACGGCGCCGGGGATATGGGCTTGCGCATATTGCTGCGCGCCGGCTGTCGGTTGCATGAGTTCGAAGCTGCAGTCAAACACCATCAGCGGCGCACCGCTGGCGATGAGGGCTTGCAGGTCGGGGGCGGAGATGAGCGTGGTGTAAGTGGTCATCGGCAGATCAGGTGCAAAGCAACCGGTTGGGCGGGGAGGCCTCCATTGTGGCCATCCCGATGGAGACTGTCCTCGCCTGCGCGCATTGGTTTTTGTATCGGTCAGTGTTCTTCGGCCGGTGCGCCGGGCGCGGCCCGGGCCCGCAAGATGGTGGCCACAATGCCGCTGCCCACGATGAGGGCCATGCCGATCCAGCCGATGGGCGGAATCTTGTCGCCAAACAACAGCACGCTGTAGACGGCGGCAAACACGATGCCCGAATACTGCAGATTGGCCACCACCAGTGTGCCGCGCTGGGTCTTGGCGCTGGCGTAAGCCTTGGTCATGCACAGTTGCCCACCAGCCGCCAGCACCCCGATGGGCAGCAGCCACAGCGCTTGCCAGCCCGGCCAGTCCGACATGCCGGTGAACAGCATGGCAAAGCCGCCCGCCACCGCGGAGCCCACCGCAAAGTAGAAGACGGTGCGCGACTCAGGCTCGCCCAGGCGCGACAGCGCCACCACCTGCATGTAGGCAAATGCGGCTGACAGGCCGGACATGAGGCCAATCATCCCGGCGAACGCCTGGTTCTGGTCCAGGCTGGGGCGCAGCATCAGCACCACGCCCACGAACCCGGTGAGCACCGTCAGCACCAGCGGGCCTTGCAGGGCAGGCCGGGGCGTGGCGGCGGAGGGCCGCCAGGCCAGCAGTGTGCCGCCGACCAGGAAGGCCGCGATCCACACGCTGCTCATGTAGTTGAGCGTCATGGCGGTGGCCAGCGGCAGGTGCGCAATGGCGTAGAACCATGCGCCCAGCGACGCCACCCCCACGAGGCTGCGCCAGGCGTGCATGCCGGGGTACCGCGTGGACAGCGTCACTTTTTGCGAGCGTGACAGCAGCCAGAGAATCAACATGCCGATGAGGCCCCGGTAACACACCAGCTCAGCGGAGTTGAAGAAGTCCGAGGCGATCTTGACGCACACGCCCATGCTGGCAAACAGGAACGCGGCCAACACCATCCAGAGGGCTTGCATCGGGTTGTGATCTCTTGAAGCGCGCCGTGGGGCGCAAAAATGAAAATAGCTGCCAGCGCTTATTTTTTAAGCACTGGCAGCTATTGTAATGAGAGCAGACCACGGCGGGCCCGCAGATTGGCAGGGTTTTGCCGCCGTATTCAGCGGTTTGGCGTGGTCGGGTCGATGGTGTCCGAGCCCATCGCCTCACGGTACCACTCGTGGAAGTGCTGCATGCCATCTTCCATGGGGCTCTGGTAGGGGCCCACCTCGTTGTCGCCGCGTGCCATCAGGGCCTTGCGGCCCGCGTCCATGCGCTCGCCGATTTCGTCGTCCTCGATGCAAGTCTCCATGTAGGCGGCCTTCTGCGCCTCGACGAACTCGCGCTCGAACGCAGCGATTTCTTCGGGGTAGTAGAACTCCACCATGTTCAGCGTCTTGGTCGGGCTGATGGGGTGCAGCGTGGACACGGTGAGCACATGCGGATACCACTCCACCATGATGTGCGGGTACAGCGTGAGCCAGATGGCGCCATGCTTGGGCGGCTTGCCCTCGCGGTAGGCGAGCAAGGCTTCGTGCCAGCGTTCGTACACCGGGCTGCCGGCCTTGCCCAGGCGGTTGGCTACACCCACGGTCTGCACGGAGTAGTTCTTGCCGAACTCCCAGCGCAGGTCGTCGCAGGTGACAAAACTGCCCAGGCCCGGGTGGAAGGGGCCCACGTGGTAGTCCTCCAGATAGACCTCGATGAAGGTCTTCCAGTTGTAGTTGCACTCGTGCAGCTCCACGTGGTCGAGCACGTAGCCGTCAAAGTCCAGGTCGGCGCGTGGTCCCATCTGGGCGAGGTCGGCAGCCACGTCGTAGCCATTGTCTTCAAACAGCAGGCCGTTCCACTCGCGCAGCTTGTAGTTGTTCAGGTTCAGGCACGGGTCGTGCGCGAAATGCGGTGCGCCCAGCAGCTCGCCCTTGGGGTTGTACGTCCAGCGGTGCAGTGGGCACACGATGTTGCCGCCCGCGCTGCCCTTTTGCTGGGTGTTCAGCGAGCCTTTGCCCTTGAGCATGACCGCCTGCCGGTGGCGGCAGACGTTGGAGACCAGCTCGATACCGCCCTGGGCGTTGCGCACCAGCGCGCGGCCCTCGCCCTCCTGGGGCAGTGCGTAGTAGTCGCCCGCGTTGGGCACAGCCAATTGATGCCCCACATAGCGGGGCCCGCGCTGGAAGATGGTCTCCAGCTCGCGCTGGAACAGCGCATCATCAAAGTAGCTCGAAACTGGTAGTTGGCTTGCGGCCTGCTGCAGTTGAAGACTTAAATCAGACATGGGTGACCTGACCTAAAGACTCCCCACAGAGAGAGTGCGGGAGGTGCGCCCGTGAAGGCGCATCTGGAAAAAGAAAACCGGCTAGGGTGGGTAGCCGGCTCGACGGGAATGGGATTATAGGCGGTGGGGTTATTCCCGCACCCCCGCTACGTGAATAGAAAACACCGGTTCCGGAAAAATAGAGACCTCCCACGGATCGGCCACTGTCTGACACGGGCGCCACAGCGCTGCGCCTAAAATCACCGGTTTTTCACCCGCGCACTGCCGCCCCCTCCATGCCCAAGGCCCCCGCAACCCCTGCTCCTCCCGCCGAACCTGCCAGCTACGAGGCGGCCCTGGAGGAGCTGGAGCAACTCGTGGCCCGCATTGAATCGGGCCAGTTGCCGCTGGACCAGATGCTGGCTGGCTACCAGCGCGGCGCCGCCTTGCTGGCTTTTTGCCGCCACCGGCTCGATGCCGTGCAGGACCAGATCAAGGTGCTGGACGACGGCCAGCTGCAACCATGGAACCAGGAATGAGCGCATTGCCGATGACTTCCTCGACGGTGTTGAACCCACCCCTGGATACGAATCTCTGGAGCCAGAATCACCTCGGCCGTGTGGAGCAGGCGCTGTCCTTGTGGGTGGGCGACGGCGCTCCGGCAGGGCTGGGCGACGCCATGCGTTATGCCGTCCTGGACGGCGGAAAGCGCCTGCGGCCCTTGCTGGTGTTGGCTGCCTACGAGGCGGCGCGCAGCGGCACCTCGGACTCCGTGGCACCCGAGGGCGCGGCGGTTCAGGCAGCTCTGAACGAAGCTGCCCTGCGGGCCGCGTGCGCGGTGGAGCTGATCCACGCGTATTCGCTGGTCCACGACGACATGCCCTGCATGGACAACGACGTGCTGCGCCGTGGCAAACCCACGGTGCATGTGCAGTTTGGCGAAGCCCAGGCCCTGCTGGCGGGTGACGCGCTGCAGGCCTTTGCGTTTGAACTGCTGACCCCCGACAACACCCTGATCCCCGCTGCCACGCAGGCGGCTCTGTGCCGGCTGCTGGCGCGGGCTGCGGGCTCGGCCGGCATGGCGGGCGGTCAGGCGATTGACCTGGCCAGCGTGGGCGTGGCGCTGACCGAAGCGCAACTGCGCCAGATGCACCGTCTCAAGACAGGCGCCTTGCTCCAGGGCAGCGTGCTCATGGGGGCCCTGTGTGGCCACGCGGCGCCCACCGCCTACCAGGCCCTGTCAGACTATGGCGCTGCCATGGGGCTGGCGTTCCAGGTGGTGGACGACATCCTGGATGTGGTGGCGGACTCGGCCACCCTGGGGAAAACGGCGGGCAAGGACGCGGCCGCAGACAAACCCACCTACGTATCGTTGCTCGGTCTGGAGCGTGCGCAGGCCTACTCGCAGGAGCTGCTGGCCGAGGCCCGTGCGGCCCTGGGTCGCAGTGGCTTGCCCGACACCCGTGCCCTGGCAGCCCTGGCGGACATGGTCGTGAGCCGCTCCCACTGAGCCCGGCCCTGGTCCCTGGCGACTCTCTCAATGTCCAAATGCCTGCTGGTGCTTGAATCTCTTGCGCTCGTAGCTATCAAAAGAATAGTCAATGTCCACGACACCCTTCCCCTTGCTGCAGACCATCAATGACCCGGCAGACCTGCGCCGGCTCTCGCGCGCGGACCTCAAGGTGCTGGCGACCGAGTTGCGCGAGTTCGTGCTGCAGAGCGTGTCGCAGACCGGTGGCCACCTCAGCTCCAACCTGGGCACGGTGGAGCTGACCGTGGCTTTGCACCATGTCTTCAACACCCCGGAAGACCGCCTGGTGTGGGATGTGGGCCACCAGACCTACCCGCACAAGATTCTGACCGGCCGCCGCGACCGCATGCACACGCTGCGCCAGCTGGGCGGTATCTCCGGCTTTCCGCAACGGGCCGAGAGCATCTACGACACCTTTGGCACAGCGCATTCGAGCACCAGCATCTCGGCAGCCTTGGGCATGGCGCTGGCTGCCAAGCGCAAGGGCGACAACCGCCATGCCGTGGCCATCATTGGAGATGGCGCGATGAGTGCCGGTATGGCGTTCGAGGCGCTCAACAACGCGGGTGTGGCCGACTGCAACCTGCTGGTGGTGCTGAACGACAACGACATGAGCATCAGCCCGCCCGTGGGCGCGCTCAACCGCTATCTCGCGCAACTGATGAGTGGGCAGTTCTACGCCGCCGCCAAGAACGTGGGCAAGACCGTTTTGCGCCCCGTGCCGCCCCTGCTCGAATTTGCCAAGCGCTTCGAGCAACAGGCCAAGGGCATGGTGGTGCCCGCCACGCTGTTCGAGAAATTCGGCTTCAACTACATCGGCCCCATCGACGGGCACGACCTCGATTCGCTGATCCCTACGCTGGAGAACATCAAGAGCCTCAAGGGCCCACAGTTCCTGCACGTGGTCACCAAGAAGGGCCAAGGCTACAAGCTGGCCGAGGCCGACCCCGTGGCCTACCATGGCCCCGGAAAGTTCGATCCCTCCGTGGGCCTGACCAAGCCCGCCACGCCGCCCAAGCAGACCTTCACCCAGGTGTTCGGCCAGTGGCTGTGTGACATGGCGGCGCAGGACCCCCGCCTGGTGGGCATCACGCCCGCCATGCGCGAGGGCTCGGGCATGGTCGAGTTCGAAAAGCGCTTTCCGGACCGCTACTACGACGTGGGCATTGCCGAACAGCACGCTGTCACGTTCGCTGCGGGCATGGCCTGCGAGGGCGTGAAGCCCGTGGTGGCCATCTACTCCACGTTTTTGCAGCGTGGCTACGACCAGTTGATCCACGACGTGGCCTTGCAGAACCTGCCCGTGGTGTTTGCCCTGGACCGTGCGGGCCTGGTGGGCGCCGACGGTGCCACGCATGCAGGCGCCTATGACATCCCGTTCGTGCGCTGCATTCCGAACATGAGCATGGCCTGCCCCGCCGACGAGCGCGAATGCCGCCAGTTGCTCAGCAGTGCGTTTGAACAGGACCACCCCGTGGCCGTGCGTTACCCGCGTGGTAGCGGCGCGGGTGTGGCGCCGCTGGCTGCGCTCGATGGTCTGCCGTTCGGCAAAGGCGAGATCCGCCGCGAGCGCAAGGGTGATGCGGACGGCAAGGCGCCCCGCATTGCCATCCTGGCGTTTGGCACCTTGCTGTATCCCACGCTCGAAGTGGGCGAGGCGATCGATGCCACCGTGGTCAACATGCGCTGGGCCAAGCCCATCGATGAGGCCTTGCTGCGCGAGGTGGCCGAGCGGCACGACGCCCTCGTGACGGTCGAAGAGGGCGCCATCATGGGTGGGGCGGGCAGCGCAGTGACCGAGGCACTCAACGCCATGGGCCTTGTGCGCCCCGTGTTGCAGCTCGGGCTGGCCGATGTCTTCATTGAGCATGGTGACCCGGCCAAGTTGCTGGCGTTGCAGGGGCTGGATGCAGCCGGCATTCGCGCATCGATTGCAGCGCGGTTTTTGCCAGGCAGCGCGGGCTAAAAGGCGGAGGGCTGCGGTCAGCGCAGTGCGTTGGCTTTTGGTTGCTGGGAGGGTCTTTGCACCGCTGTCGCGCAGATGCTTGCAGAACCCTGAAGGTGTGTGTTGGCGCCGGAATTTCGCGGGAAAACCCGCAAAAGTCCTGGGGGGCATGTTCCTACAATGGTCCCGGCTGAAACATGTCCTTGGTCGGCCGTGCACAACGCGTGCGCACCAAGTTTTGCAATCAATATATCGGAGAGAACCTCATGGATCGTCGTTCAATCATCAAGCATGCTGGCATTGCCGGTGTGCTGGCTGCAGGCGCTGCGCCCGCCGTCCACGCCCAGGCTGCCATTCGCTGGCGTCTGGCCTCCAGCTTCCCCAAGTCGCTGGACACCATCTATGGCGGCGCTGATGTGTTCTCCAAGGCCGTCAAGGCCATGTCGGGCGGCAAGTTTGAAATCTCCGTGCACGCTGGTGGCGAGCTGATGCCCCCCTTTGGTGTGGTGGATGGCGTGCAACAAGGCACCGTGGAAATGGCACACACCGTGCCTTACTACTTCTACGGCAAGAACCCCGCCTTCGCGCTGGGCTCGGCAGTGCCTTTCGGCTTCAATGCCCGCCAGATGAACGCCTGGATGTTGCATGGCAACGGCCGCAAGCTCATGAACGAGTTCTACGGCGGCTTCAACATGATCAGCTTCGCAGGTGGCAACACCGGCACGCAGATGGGTGGCTGGTTCCGCAAGGAAATCAAGTCGCCTGCCGACTTCAAGGGCATGAAGATGCGCCTGGGTGGCGGCCTGATCGGTGAAGTGATGCAGAAGCTGGGTGCTGTGCCTCAGAGCATCCCTGGTGGCGAAATTTACCAAGCCCTCGAAAAGGGCACACTGGATGCCGCCGAATGGGTGGGTCCGTATGATGACCAGAAGCTGGGCTTCAACAAAGTTGCTCCGTTCTACTACTACCCCGGCTGGTGGGAAGGTGGTCCTGAAGTGGACTTCTTCGTCAACCAGAAGGCGTTCGACGGCCTGTCGGCTGAGAACAAGGCCATCATCGAAGCCGCAACCAACGTGGCCCACGTGGACATGCTGGCCAAGTACGACGCGCTGAACCCCACGGCCCTGAAGCAGCTCGTGGCAGCCAAGACCAAGGTGCTGCCTTTCTCGCAAGCTGTGATGGACGCTTCGTTCAAGGCTTCGATGGAAGTGTTCGCCGAGAACGACGCCAAGAGCCCCGAGTGGAAGAAGATTTACGCCGACATGCGTGCCTTCCAGCGCGACCAGATCCTCTGGTTCCGCTTTGCAGAAGCCCGCTACGACACCTTCATGTCTGCACAGAAGATCTGATAGCCCGGCTGCGGCACAAGCCGCAGGGCATGTCGATCAGAAAACCCGCCTGGTTCGCCTGGCGGGTTTTTTTGCGTCTGGTGGATGGTATGGGGTGCTCGGTCCCGCCGTACTGCGGGGCAGATGATGCCGCCGGGATGCCCGGCGATGTTCGGTCGGCTGGCGCTCAAGGTGTCGCCCTTGTTGATGTGATCGGCAGGTCTGCGTGATCCCTCGGCGCAAACGTTTCTGATGGGATACCAGGGGGGGGTGAGGCCATCGCTTCCCGTGGTGTGCAAAGTCCGTTTAGCGCCACAGGCAGACGCTTGCCAGCGGGTTAAGTGGCGCGAAGAAGCCAACGTCTCAACGCGTGGCGGTCGTTTTGCTGTGGGTCCTTGGGTTTTGGGGACGACGACGTCGAGCCGTTCGTTGACGGTCCTGTCTTTGAGCACGCTCTGCACGCCATAGGCCCATGAAAAAAGCCCCGGCAGATGACATCTGCCGGGGCTCTGGTTGCTTCAGGGGCTGGTCAACAGCCCTGTGCGGTTCGGATCACTTCTTCTCGTTGGCCAGCGAATCCTGCAGGGCCTTGAGTGGGTCGTCTGCAGCGGGGGCCGCAGTATCGCCAGGGGCAGCTCCAGCGCCTTCCATGCCAGCCGTGGGGTCGGTGGCCTCGGGAGCTCCGGCAGCGTCGGGTATGGTGGCTTCCATTTCCATGCGGACCTTGTCCAGGTCGTAGACCTCTTCTTTGTCCAGGCCGCTGGAGACGATGCCAGGGAAGGCAATGATCAGGCCCACCATCATCAACTGGATGACCAGGAACGGGATGGCACCCCAGTAGATCTGCGGCGTGGTCACCGGCGCAATCATCTTCTTGGTGACCTTGTCCAGATACTCCTTCGCCGGGGCCACGCTGCGCAGGTAGAACAGCGCGAATCCGAACGGTGGGTGCATGAACGAGGTCTGCATGTTCACGGCCAGCAGCACCCCGAACCAGATCAGGTCAATGCCCAGCTTGTTGGCCACCGGGGCAAGCAGCGGCACCACGATGAAGGACAGCTCAAAGAAGTCCAGGAAGAACGCCAGGAAGAACACCATGATGTTCACGACGATCAGGAAGCCCAGCTGTCCACCAGGCAGGCCGGTCAGCAGGTGTTCCACCCACAGCGGGCCGTCCACGCCCTGGAAGGTCAGGCCGAACATGGTCGCGCCCACCAGGATAAACACCACAAAACACGACAGCTTGGTGGTGGTGGTCACGGCCTGTTTGAGCAGCGAGAAGCTCAGGCGGCCTCGGATGATGGCCATGATGCCCGCGCCCAGTGCGCCCATGGCGCCGCCTTCGGTGGGGGTTGCAACGCCCAGGAAGATGGTGCCCAGCACCAGGAAGATCAGCAGCAGCGGGGGAATCAGCACGAACGTCACGCGTTCCGCAGCCTTGGACAGCAGGCCCAGGCGGGTGATCTTGTTGATGCTGGCGACCACGAAAGCCAGGGCCACGCCAAAGCACATGGCCACCACGATGGTTTCATCCAGCGCCACGCGTTCCACCGCCTCACCCGACCACCAGGTGTGCAGGGCGGGCATGTTCTTGGCCACATACATCGAGGCTGCCACGCAGATGCCGGTCAGCACCAGCAGGGAGGTCACACCGCTCTTGCCGTTGTCGTCGCGCAGCGTACGGGCTTCGGGCGGGATCGCAGGCACCCATTGGGGCTTGAAGATTGCCAGCAGGATGACGTACAGCGCATAGAAGCCGGTGAGCATCAAGCCGGGCAGGAAGGCGCCCTTGTACATGTCGCCCACGCTGCGGCCCATCTGGTCGGCAATGATGATCAGCACCAGCGACGGCGGAATGATCTGTGCCAGGGTTCCGGACGCGGCAATCACGCCCGCAGCCAGTCGGCGGTCATAGCCATAGCGCAGCATGATGGGCAGCGAGATCAGGCCCATCGAGATCACCGACGCAGCCACCACGCCCGTGGTGGCTGCCAGCAGCGCGCCCACAAAGATCACGGCCAGTGCCAGGCCACCCCGGATGGGGCCAAACAGCTGACCAATGGTGTCCAGCAGGTCTTCCGCCATCCCGCTTCGCTCCAATATGAGCCCCATGAGCGTGAAGAACGGAATGGCCAGCAGGGTGTCGTTCTGCATGATGCCGAAGATGCGCAGCGGCACGGCTTGCAGCAGCGCTTCGGGAAGTACGTTCAATTCAATGCCGATAAAGGCGAAGAAAAGTCCACAGGCGCCCAGACTGAATGCGACCGGGAAGCCCACCAGCAAGAAGCAGATGAGCCCCGCGAACATGATGGGGGCGAGGTTATGGGTCAAAAATTCCATGGTGTGTGCTCCGCTTGGTAGGGCCGCTCAGTGAGCCTCGGCCTTGTTCTTGCCGTTGCCCTTGGCGGCTTCGGCCAGGTTGCGGATGGATTCAGCCAGTTCTTCCTCGGCCGTCTTTTCGACCTTCTTGACCGTCGGATCTTCGATCAGGCCTTGCAGGAAGCCCAGGCGCTTGATGAGTTCAGAGATGCCTTGCAGCCACAGCAGCGTGAAGCCCAGGGGCATCATCAGGTACACGGGCCAGCGGATCAGGCCACCTGCGTTGTTGGACATTTCGCCCGATGCCAGTGCGCGCGTGAAGAACGGAACCCCATACCAGAGCACAGCCAGGCACATGGGGGTGAGAAAGACGATGTAGCCGAATACGTCGATCCAGATCTGCGTGCGCTTGGAAAAGCGGCTCGAGATCACATCGACCTTCACGTGCTCGCCTTGCAGCAGCGTGTAGCCAGCTGCCAACAGGAACGACGCAGCGAACAGGTACCACTGCACTTCCAGGAATGCGTTGGAGCTGATGTTGAACGCCTTGCGCACCACGGCGTTCACGCCGCTGATGACCGTGGAGGCCAGGATCAGCCAGACCACGTACTTGCCGACCTGGGTGTTAATCCAGTCGATCCCTCTTGATAACTTCAATAGAGCCTGCATGGTGTCTCCAATAAAAAGGCTGTGTGTGCGAGATGCCCGGGCCCCGCGCGGGTAGGCGCTGCGGCAGGGCACACTTTGACGACGGCGCGATTCTACGGAGCACTGTAGGCGGAGTCTGACAGCAGCGTGACGGTGTTATCCCGCAGCAGCTGCTCATTCTTCAGCTATCAAAACTGCAGCAATTAGGGTTTCTTCCTAGGCGTGGAGGCACGCTTTTTCCGCGCAAATTGCCACCACGGCAACACCGTGCTCATGGCCTGCACCTCGCCGCAGTGCCAGGCGGTGTAACCCGGCAGCGTGGCCATGTGCGCCAGCCACTCGGGTGTTTGCAGCAGGGTGCGCAGCGCCATCGTGGCGGGCTGGTCCAGGCTGGCTTTCAGGCATGCCAGGTGGTAGCGCTCGTGCACCAGGGGGACAAAGTCCAGCCCGCGCGCGCGGGCCGCCAGCTCGATGCCCATGCCCACATCGGCAGCCCCTGCAGCCACGGCCTGGGCGATGGCGGTGTGGGAGGGTTCGTTGAGCGCGTAGCCCACGATGCTCTCTGGGTCCATGCTGGCCTGGGCCAGCAGGTCGTCCAGCAGCACCCGCGTGCCCGAGCCCAGCGGCCGGTTGATGAAGCGGGCGCCGGTGCGGGCCACATCGGCCAGGCTGTGCAGACCCAGCGGATTGCCGGGGGCCACGATGAGCCCTTGGGTGCGCTGTGCGAAGCCAATGATCTTGTGCAGCCCGGGCTGTAGCAGTGGCTGGTAGGTGCGCGCGGTGAGCGACTGTGCGGCTGCGTCAGCCACGGTGTGAAAGCCCGCCAGGGTGCAACGCCCCTCGTTCAGCGCACGGATGGCGTCCACGCTGCCGGTGAACCGGATGTCGAGGTGCAGCGCGCCCACATCAGTGTGCGTTGCGGCATGTGCACGCAGCGCTGCCAATGCATCGTCATGGCTGGCGTAGAGGGTGAGCACATGGGCGTTGGGGTCGAAGGCGACGGCAAACGCGCGCTCCAGGTCGGCGTGTAGCGCGGCAATCTGGGGCGCCAGGCGTGCCTGGGCCTGGCGTTCGGCCCACAGCAGCTTGCTGCCGAACTCGCTGAGTTGCGCCGACTGGCCCTTGCCCCAGATGATCAATTCGCCGCCCAGCTGGTCTTCCCAGCGTTTGAGGGCGCCCCAGACATGGCGGTAGGACAGGTCCAGCGCGCGCGCAGCGCCCGAGATGGAGCCACGCTCGGCCACGGCCTGCAACAGCTCGGGCAACGGATTGCGGATGAGCGCAGTGCCCGCGTCGCGGCTGAGTGTGTAGTGAAGTTGGACCCTATGCACGGGAGTTCATATCGCTGGATATTGGATGGGTGCCTACGATAGCCCAAACCGATCCCCTGGCCCATGTCCACCCTCACCGAAAGCGCGAGCACAGCGCTTGAACTCACCCTCTCGTCCGACCCTGTCCTCTGGACCATCGTGGGCCGCTCCTTGTCTGTCAGCGCCACCGCCTGTGCGATGGCCTGCGTGGTGGGCCTGGTGCTGGGCGCCTGGCTGGGCGTGGCCCGCTTCACTGGCCGTGGCGCCGTGCTGGCGGTGCTCAACACCTTGCTGGCCGTACCTTCGGTGGTGGTGGGGCTGGTGGTGTACCTGGTGCTGTCGCGCAGCGGGCCGCTGGGGTCGCTGGGCTGGCTGTTCAGCTTCAAGGCCATGGTGCTGGCGCAGGCCATTCTGGTGCTGCCGGTGGTCACCGCGCTCACGCGCCAGACGGTGGAAGACGCCGAGCGCGCGCATGGCGAGCAGCTGCGCTCCATGGGCGCCGGTCCGCTGCTGCGCAGCCTGCTGCTGGCATGGGACGAGCGGTACGCGCTGCTCACCGTGCTGCTGGCATCGTTTGGCCGCGCGATCTCCGAGGTCGGCGCCGTGATGATCGTGGGCGGCAACATCGACGGCTTCACGCGCGTGATGACCACCGCCATCGCGCTGGAGACCAGCAAGGGCGACCTGCCGCTGGCACTGGCGCTGGGCATGATCCTGCTGGCCGTGGTGCTGGCGCTCAATGTGCTGATTGCATTGCTGAGGCGCTGGCGCGAGCGGGTGGATGGCTCGGCCTCCAGCACGCCGGTGGGAGTGGCCGCATGAGCGAGCCTTTGCCAACCCCCTGGGTGGACCTGCGGCAGGTGACCGTGCGCTACGGCCGCGTGCAGGCACTGGACCAGGTCACGCTGCGCATCGCACCCGGCGAGCGCGTGGCGCTGGTGGGCGCCAACGGCAGTGGCAAGAGCACTTTGCTGCGCGTGCTGCATGGCCTGGCCGACACGCATGGGGGCGGCCTGCAGTGCGATGCGTCCCTGCGCCAGGCCATGCTGTTCCAGCGCCCGCACATGCTGCGCACCAGTGCCCAGAACAATGTGGCCCTGGCCCTGTGGCTGCGCGGCACCCGTTGGCGCGATGCGCGCCCGCTGGCCCTGACGGCCTTGCAGCGGGTGGGCCTGCAGGGCATTGCAGCGCAGAACGCGCGCACCCTGTCGGGCGGCCAGCAGCAGCGGGTGGCGCTGGCCCGTGCATGGGCCCTGCTGCCTGACGTGCTGCTGCTCGATGAGCCCACCGCCAGCCTCGACCCCCACGCCAAACGCGAGGTGGAGGCCCTGATGGCCGACTTTGCGGCCAGCCACGGCGCGGCCGGCCCGGCGCACCCCGTGACCATGGTGTTCAGCAGCCACAACCTGGGCCAGGTCAAGCGCCTGGCCAGCCGCGTGATCTACATGGAGCACGGCCGTCTGGTAGCGGACTTGCCGGTGCATGACTTTTTCAATGGCCCCCTGCCGGAGGCCGCCCGATTGTTTGTCAAAGGAGAGCTGGTATGACGCGAATTGACCCCCACGCTTCCCACTTCGTGTGGTCGCTGCCCCCCAAGGGGGCCTTTTCATCTTGGGGCGGCCCGGCGATGAAAAATTTCAAGCCTTTTCGCGCGGGGGCGCTAGTGTCCAAAGCGCTGGCAGCTATTGTTTTGGTAGCGTCGGGTTCTGCGTTTGCGCAGAGCATCACCATGGCCTCCACCACCTCCACCGAGCAGTCGGGCCTGTTTGGCTACCTGCTGCCCGAGTTCAAGAAGGCCAGCAGCCTGGACATCAAGGTGGTGGCGCTGGGCACGGGGCAGGCGCTCGATATGGCACGCCGGGGCGACGCGGACGTGCTGTTCGTGCACGACCAGGTGGCCGAAGAAAAGTTTGTGGCCGATGGCTGGGGCGTGAAGCGCTACCCCGTGATGTACAACGACTTCATCCTCATCGGCCCCAAGAACGACCCGGTGGGCACCAAAGGCAAGGACATCGTGCAGGCGCTGCAGAAGCTCTCTGCCGCCAATGGCAACTTCATCTCGCGCGGCGACAAGAGCGGCACCCACGCGGCCGAGCTGCGCTACTGGAAGCTCGCGGGCGCCGACGCCGCAAATACCTCAAAAGGCAGCGGCTACAAGGAGTGTGGCTGCGGCATGGGCCCTGCGCTCAACATTGCGGCATCGAGCGGCGCCTATGTGCTGGCCGACCGTGGCACCTGGCTCAACTTCAAGAACCGCGCCGACCTGGCCGTGTTGGTCGAAGGTGACACCAAGCTTTTCAACCAGTACGGCGTGATGGTGGTGAACCCCACCAAGCACCCGCATGTGAAGACACAAGACGCGCAGAAGTTTGTGGACTGGGTGGTGTCTCCCGCCGGCCAGCAGGCGATTGCGGGCTACAAGATTGGTGGCGAGCAGCTGTTCTTCCCGAACGCGGCGCAGTGAGCACTCCCCATGGCAAACCGTTCACCCGCGGCGGTGGCCGCTGCAGCCGCCGGGCTGGCCTGGGCCCTGGCCGGTTGTGCGGCTGCGCCCGCCCAGGCGCCCATGGCTGACGCTGCCCCCGTGCAGGTGTATGCTGCTGGCAGCCTGCGCGAAGCGTTCACCGAGATCGCGCGCGACCACGAGGCCCGCACGGGCCAGAAGGTGGCGCTGACCTTTGGCGCCTCGGGCCTGCTGCGCGAGCGTATCGAAAAGGGCGAGCCCGCACAGGTCTTTGCCTCGGCCGACACCGACCACCCGCAGCACCTGGCGGTCCGGGGCGGCTGGCAGGCGCACGTGGTGTTCACGCGCAACGCGCTGTGTGCGCTGACCAGCGAACGGATCAGCGCCACCCCTGACACCTTGCTGGCCACCTTGCTGCGCAGCGATGTGCGCGTGGGCACCTCCACGCCCCAGGCCGACCCGTCGGGCGACTACGCCTGGGCGCTGTTCCGCCAGGCCGACAAGATTCAGCCGGGTGCGTATGCCCAGCTGGACGCCAAGGCCCTGAAGCTCACCGGCGGCGCGGATTCGCCCAAGCCGCCTGCGGGCCGGGGCACCTACGCCTGGGTGATGGACCAGCGCCAGGCCGACGTGTTTTTGACCTACTGCACCAACGCAGTGGCCGCCCAGGCCGAGGTGGCGCGCCTGCGTGTGGTGCAGCTGCCGGCCGCGCTGCAGGTGGGCGCTGGGTATGGCGTGACCGTGCGGGCCGATGCGCCCGCTACAGCCCAGACGTTTGCCAGTGCGCTGCGCCAACCGCCTGCTCAGGCGGTATTGCAACGGTTGGGGTTTGGGCTGCCCTGAACGCGGGCGGCCGTCTGGCTGCGAGTGTGTGCACGCGCCGCGTCTGTCTGCCTGGCGGGGATAGCGCGGCGCGGGCTTTTTAAACCACTTGTATGCAGCGTTCAGTCATCATCGCGGTGGTGGCTGCTGCGCCAGATGGCCCGCACCAGCCACAGGCCACACACCACCGCACCAAAGAAACCGAGGAACCCAAACGCTGGCAGGCCGAACAGCGTGGGCCCGCCTTTCACGGTCATCACGATAGACGAGCCAATGATGAGCGCGGCAATCACCAGCGCCATCGCCAGCCGATTGGCCGACCGGTCGATCTGGTCGCCCACACGCTTGAGGTGCGCCAGCTCAATGCCCACCTGCAGGTGCCCGCGCCGCGCGTTGCGCAGCAGCCGCCCGATGTCGTCCGGCAACTGCTCCACCGTGGCCAGCGCGCGCCGCAAGGTGCTCCAGGCCCGCCCGGCCAGCACCTTGGGCTCGTAGCGTGCGCGCACCACCTGCTTGAGCAGCGGCAAGGCTTCGGTCGCCATGTGGAAGTCCGGGTCGAGGTTGCGGCCCATGCCTTCGAGCGAGATAAAGGCCTTGATCAGCAGCGCCAGATCGGACGGCAGGCCCAGGTGGTGTTCACGCAGGATGGCCGTCACGTCGGCCAGCATCTGTCCCAGGCTCAGCTGCGCCAGGGGCACGCCGTGGTACTGGTCCACAAAGGCCTCGATCTCGGTTTCGAGCTGGCCCAGGTTCAGGCCCTGCGCGTCGCCCGTCCAGTCCAGCAGCACATCGGCCACGGCCTGGGGCTGGTGCTCCACCAGGCCCAGCAGCAGCTGCAGCAACTCGTCGCGCCGGCGCTGCGACAGGCGGCCTACCATGCCAAAGTCGATGAAGGCAATGCGGTTGCCCGGCAGGTAGAACACGTTGCCCGGGTGCGGGTCGGCGTGGAAAACGCCGTCCTTGACGATCATCTGCAGCACCGCCTGCGCGCCGCGTTGCGCCAGCACGGTGCGGTCAAAGCCTGCCTCGCGCGTCAGCGCCGCGAGAGCGCCGCCGGGTGTGCCGTCGATGAAGTCCTGCACGTTGATGCGCTCGCGCGTGTAGGCCCAGTGCACGCGCGGGATCACGATGTGAGGCAGTGCGGCCATGTTGGTGGCAATGCGTTCGGCCTGGCGGCATTCGCCGGCCAGGTCCAGCTCGCGGCGCAACGAGCGCGCGAACTCGCGCACCAGTTGCTGGGGCCGGTAGGGCTTGAGCGCTGGCAGCTCGGCCTCGGCCAGCGCGGCTAGGCGCTGCAGCAGGCGCAGGTCGGCCTGGATGGTGTCGGCAATGCCGGGGCGGCGGATCTTGACGATGACTTCGCTGCCGTCCTGCAGGCGTGCGCGGTGCACTTGCGCAATCGATGCGGCGGCCAGCGGCGTGGTGTCAAACCAGGCAAAAACGGCTTCGGGTTCGGCGCCCAGGTCTTCGCGCAGTTGCGGGCGCAGCGCATCGATGGGCACAGCGGGCACCTGGCTGTGCAGTTTCTCGAATTCTGCAATCCACTCCGGGCCAAAAAGGTCGGCCCGGCCCGCGAGGATCTGGCCAAACTTGACGAACGCGGGGCCCAGCTCTTCGAGCGCCAGGCGCACCTGCACGGGCGGCTCCACGCGGGCCAGGTCTGCTGCGTGGGTCCAGTTCAGTGCCTGGCCCGCGCGCTCCAGCCGGTCGGCCAGGCCCAGGCGGCGCACGGTGTCGCCAAACCCGTGGCGCACCATCACGCCCAGGATTTCCTTCAGGCGCCCCAGGTCGCGGGCAGTGTCCAGCGTCTCGATCAGCATGGGGCGATGATAGGTTCAGAAGTTCAGGGTGGGTTTGTTCACCATCAGGTAGAACACCACGGCCATGGCCACAAAGGCCGGGTAGCCCAGTGCCTCCCACCAGCGGGCGTAGCGCCAGTACAGCGGGGGCAGCACGCCGTCGCCCTGTGCGGTCTGCGCAGCCTCTGCCGCCTTTATCGCCATGTCGCGCATGCGCAACTGCAGCCACACCACGGGCAGCCAGCAGGCACCGGCCACCAGGTACAGCGCAATGGATACCGCGAGCCACGGCGTGCTCCAGGGCAGGCCTGCCATCGCAGCCATGGCGAGCCCCGTGGCGGGCTGGAGGAACACCGTGGGCGTGGTGAACCACCAGTCCGCCCGCACCACCAGGCGCGTGACCACCGCCTGCGCCTGCACATTGCCGCTGCGGTTGGTAAAGAACATGTAGAACGCCGAGCCCAGCCCGGTGCCCACCAGCAGCACGCTGGAGATGATGTGCAGCCATTTGAGGGTGAGGTACAGGCTCATGGCTTTTGCAACGAAGTGGCCTCGTCTTGCAGCAGCACCCACAGGATGGCGGCAATCGGCAGGTTTTTGGTCAGAGGTCCGAAGGGGTGCAGCCACCATGCAGGGTGTATGGCCGTGGCCAGCAGTGTCATGGCCAGCATCACCATCAGGGCCGCTCCATACGCCTTGCGGCCGGGGCGGAGCGCCAGCCACAGCCCCAGCACCGCATCGGCAGCCGCCCCGGCCAGGATGATGGCGGTGGGCAGCCACGATGTGTTGCCCTCGGTCCACGCGGTGGGCAGGCCCGCCAGCAGCTCGCGGCTTTGGCCGTGCAGCTCCCACACGCTGACCAGGGCGGTGGCCAGCCAGACGATCACGAGGCTGGCGCGCAGCAGGCGGGCTGACGCGTGGTTCATGGGCTGGCCTTCTGCGCGGCAGAGGGCGCAGGGTCCTTCGCCTGTTGCCAGGCTGCAATGTCGGCAGCACGGACCGCCAGGAACTGCGCCAGGCGCTGGAACCGCTGGCGCGTCTTGCGGACAAAGACCCAGTCCACCACAGGCTCCATGACCGCCCGCAAGGCTGCGGGGCCCACTTGAAAGGTATAGGTGTAGATCAGCAGGGACTGGTGGGGGCCTTGCTCCTGGTGGCGCATGGAGGCGGCCCACTGGGAGAAGGGGAACGAACGGCCAACCATGGCCGCAGCTGCGAGCACGGGGCGGTCATAGCTGACGAACTGTGTGCGCATGGACAGCGCCCGCAACGCGCCGGCGCCCAGGTTCTCGGTGGTGGCGCCCACACTGGGGCAGGGCGCAGCGCTTTCCACGCTGGTACGGCGCACCAGCGAATCCCACTGGCACCGCCACTCGTGGTAGTGAAAAGCATCAAAAACAATGTCGGCACGCGCTGGCATGGGGAAGGTCAATTTCCGGTGGGCCATGGCCTCATTCCTCCACCACATCGGTCACCATGCCCCACTTCGCAAACTCGGGGGCAAAGGCCTCCAGGAGCAGCAGGCTGGTGCTGGTGTTCGCCCCGCTGGGCAGCGGTTGCCCGGCTGCGAGCTGGCGGGCCAGCAGGATGGCGGCCATGCAGGGAATCTCGGGGCCATGGTCGTTATCGGCCGCAATGTGCCATGCGCGGCGCCGGGGCTGGCCTTGCGCATCCGCGCCCGCCACACTCACCACCATGCCGCCCAGCGGCGTGCCCAGAAAGTCCAGCGCGCCGCCCGCGTGGTGCATCAGCCAGGCCAGCTTTTCGGGGTGGGGCAGCACGCCCCAACGGCGCAGCGTTGCCAGGGTGGCGAAGGCTCTTTGCGCCAGGCCGACCTCCAGGGCCGCGCGAAAGGTGACACGGTCGCGGGCCTGGTAATGGGCGGGAAAGATCTCCAGGTCCGGGATGTCGCAGACCGCCCCGAGGCGAGGGCGCAGCCGCTGGAACTGGACGGGGCTGGGCCGCGCCCAGCCGCTGTGCGGCTGCCACCGGCCACCGTACCAAACGTCGATGGGAAGGCCGCAGTAGCTTAGCACGGCCGCCAGCGTGGCCTGGCCCCGGGGCGCCCGTTGCGCAGGGGCAATGCAGATGTCGATGCTGTGGATGTGTTGCCAGCCCGCGCACAGGTGGTCGATGACGGCCGAGGACAGCGCGGGCACCGTGCTGGCGCCCGCGATGGCCGTGCGCCCGGCGGCAGTGAATGCAGCCTGCATCGCGGCCGGAAAGTCGCACACAAACCGGCGACCGTCGGCCAGGTCGATGTAGTGCGCCCCCGCCTCGGCCGCCGCCTGGGCCACGTTGTAGGCTTGCGCCTGAAAAGGGCCCGCCGTGTGGATCACCAGACCCACACCCCACTTGCGCAAGGTGGCGGCCAGGCCCGGCTCCTGGTGGTCCAGCGCCACGCCCTGTGCACCGTGGCCCAGCGAGGCGGCCAGGGCCTTCGCTTGCGAGGCGTCCCGGCCCGCCACCAGCAGGGCCATGTGGTGGCGTGTGGCCTCATCGCTCACCAGGGCGCGGCAGATGCGCGCCCCAAAGTTGCCGTAGCCGCCCAGGACCAGGGTTTTGAACGCAGCCATGGGGGTCATGCCCCCGAGGCCCAGGGCGTGCTGGGCTGCGTGGGCACAAAAGAGGTATCGCTGTCCCGGCCACTGCCCGGCGTGTGCAGCAGTGCTTGCAATGAGGCACGCTGCGACTGCAGTTGCGTTCGATGCCAATTGGGCACGTCAGGCGCTGCAATGGGGCGGCTGAACAGGTAGCCTTGGATGTGGTGCAGCCCGGCGGCCGCGAGGGCCCGCAGCTCTTCGGGCGTCTCCACGCCTTCAACCACCACCGACAGGCCCAGGTCCCGCGCCAGGGAGCTGATGTGCCGCAGCAGCTTCTGGCGGCGGCGGTCGTGTGGCAGCTGGCGTACGAACAGGCGGTCGCATTTGATGCCCGCGATCGGCAGCTCGGCCAGCATGCCCAGGGACGAATACCCGGCGCCAAAGTCGTCCATCAGCACGGCCACACCCAGGGCGCTCAGCGCGCTGATGGCCGCCACCATCTGGGGGCCCAGCGCAATCACGGCATGCTCGGTCATTTCGAGCTTCAGGGTGCGCGGGGGCAGGCCGCGCTGGGCCAGCTGCAGGCCCAGCCAGGGCGCAAAGCTCTCGTGCATCAGCGTGACCGGTGCCACATTGACGCTGATCGACACTGCATCCATCCCCTGCGCTTGCCAGTTGCACAGATGATCGAGTGCGTTGCACACAATCATGCGGTCCACCTCCGCCGTCTTGCCCTGCAGCTCGCACACCAGCAAGAACGTTTCGGGGTTGATGCGGCCCAGGGTGGTGTCGGTCAGGCGCAGCAGCGCCTCCAGCTGTACCCCGCTACGCTGGGTGTGGATGATGGGCTGGAAATGCAGGGCCAGGTTGTCCGGGTGCAGCAGGCGGTCCAGGTGGTCGGCAATCAGCGACTGCTGAATATCGCTGTGGGCGTTGTGGGCCAATGCCGACGTACGCATCATCGACAACCCCCGCCGCAGCAACTGCTGGCGTCCCGCGTCCGAGCGCAGGTTGCTCAGATGCTCCATGGCCACTGCCATCGCAAACACCAGCATCACGAAGAGCAGCGCGGCGCCATCGGACGCACCCTCGAGGTCGCCCAGGTGCATGGCAAAGGTGTTGACCAACAGCCAGTGCAGCACCAGGATCGCGCCGCCGCACAGCAGCTTGTCCGCCCAGTTCTGGGCCCGGTAGCGGGGGGTGAGCACGCTGAGCTTGGCGGCACGGTGGCGGATGGCGCAGTAGCAAGAAATGCCGGTGGCGATGCCCAGCGACAGCACAGTGGCTGTCAGGTTGATCTGCCCGAAACTCTGCACGTGGCTGCTGGTGATGGTGAAGTGCCCGGCCAGCGTGCCCAGCGCCAGCCACAGGCTGGCCAGTGCAATGCGGCGTTTGCTGGCGCCGGTGCTGAGGGTGGGGATGGTGAGCCGCGCACTCACCACCATGATGACCAGGCCGCTGAGCGCGGGCACCAGCTCCAGCACATGGTGCGAAAGCTCGTTGTACAGGAACAGGCCCACCACATCCAGCGCCCACACGATGGAGCCAATGCACAGGGCTGCGTGCGATGCACTGATGCGGCGGCTGGACGGGTCCACGGAATACGCGGTGTGCTCCACCAACTGCTGGCACACGTGCACGACCAGTGCCGCAAAGACCCAGAACAGCAGGCTTTGCAGCAGTGGCGGAAACCCCACCACAAACACCTGCATGGCGCCATGCCAGATTGAAACCATATCGTCCACGCGCTCCCGCCCTTTTTTTGTATGCGGGTCATCATACGACCGTGGGGCGGGGCCAACGCGTAACAGCCTGTGGCGGGTGCGTGCTCCCGGGCGATAGGCTGCCATCTGGGAAGGGCGTGGGTTTTCAGTGATTTTTTGGATGCCATTTCCAATAATTCAACAATCGTTGTATTATCGAAAAATGCAAGAAACCGATGTTGTCCGTGCCCTCGCAGCCCTGGCCCAGGAGGTCCGCTTGCGGGTCTTTCGTGCGCTGGTGGTGGCGGGCCCTGCGGGGCTGACCCCCAGCGACTTGGCCGCCCAGCTGGAGGTGGCGCCCAACACCCTGTCCTTTCACCTCAAGGAGCTGTCGCATGCCGGGCTCATCAGCCAGGAGCGGCAGGGCCGCAACCTCATCTACCGCGCCGCGTTCGACACGATGAATGCGCTGCTGGCCTACCTCACTGAAAACTGCTGCGAAGGCCAGGGCTGCGCGCCTGCCGACGCGGCCGCGTCTTGCCATTGCTGACCGTCTCTGTCCCTCTGTCCATTTCCCCCGAGGAGAACCCCATGAAACGCTTCCACGCCCATGTGCATGTCGATGACCTGACCCAGAGCATCGCCTTCTATTCCAAGCTGTTTGCTGCCGCCCCCGCGCGGGTGGAGGCGGACTATGCCAAGTGGATGCTGGAGGACCCGCGCGTCAACTTCGCCATCTCCACGCGGGGCGCCAAGCCAGGCCTGGACCACTTTGGCATGCAGACCGACGACGCTCTGGAGCTGGCCGAACTGAAGGCGCGCGCCGAGGCCGCCGACATGGCCTTGCTCGACGAGGGCAACACCACCTGCTGCTATGCCCGCAGCGAAAAGCACTGGGTGACCGACCCGCAGGGCATTGCATGGGAGCACTTTCACACCCTGGGCGACATCCCCGTCTTCAACGAAGCCACACCGTCTTCATCTGCGGGCGCCTGCTGCGCGCCAGCGGCGGTGGCAGCCCCTGCACCTGCGGCCCCTCGGGCGGCGTGCTGCGGCCCGGCCACGGCCACAACTGCCAAAACCAGCTGCTGCTGAGAGCGCCGCATGACCGCTTTGAACGTTCTTTTTCTTTGCACCCACAACTCGGCCCGCAGCATCCTGGCCGAGGCCTTGCTCAACGACATGGCACCGGGCCGGTTCCACGCATACTCGGCGGGCAGCAGCCCGCGCGACAACCAGCAACCCAACCCGCTGGGCCTGGAGGTGCTGCGCGCCGCTGGAATCTCGACCGAAGGCCTGCGCAGCAAAAGCTGGGACGAGTTTGCCGCCCCGGGCGCGCCCATGATGGACCTCATCATCACCGTCTGCGACAACGCGGCCGGCGAAGTCTGCCCCATCTGGCCCGGCCACCCCGCCACTGCGCACTGGGGCTACGCCGACCCGTCCGCCGGGGACGGCACGGACGATGAAAAGCGCGAGGCTTTCCGCAAGACCTTGCATGCCATCCGCCAGCGGCTGGAGCTGCTCATCAACCTGCCCGCCGACAAGCTCGAAAAGACTCTGCTGCAGCGCACCGCGCGCGAACTGTCGCGTGCCGCCGCCACGCCATGACGGTGCGGTGCGTACCGGCCGGCGCGCCCGCCCCGGCCCCCATGAGCGTGTTCGAGCGCTACCTCTCCGTGTGGGTGCTGTTGTGCATCGTGGTGGGCATTGCGCTCGGGCGATTCTTCCCCTCAGTGTTTCAGGCGGTGGGCCGCATGGAGATCGCTAAGGTCAACCTGCCCGTGGGCCTGCTGATCTGGGTGATGGTCATCCCCATGCTGGTGAAGGTGGACTTCGGTGCGCTGGGCGAAGTGCGCAAGCACGCCCGGGGCATTGGCGTGACGCTGGTGGTGAACTGGCTGGTCAAGCCGTTTTCGATGGCGTTGCTGGGCTGGCTGTTCATCCGCCACTGGTTTGCGCCCTACCTGCCTGCGGACCAGCTGGACAGCTACATCGCAGGCCTCATCCTGCTGGCGGCTGCGCCTTGCACGGCCATGGTGTTCGTGTGGAGCCGCCTCACGGGCGGCGACCCGCTGTTCACGCTGTCGCAGGTGGCGCTGAACGACAGCATCATGGTGGTTGCGTTTGCGCCGCTGGTGGCGTTCTTGCTGGGCATCTCGGCCATCACTGTGCCGTGGGACACCTTGCTGACCTCGGTAGTGCTCTACATCGTGATCCCGGTGGTGCTGGCCCAGTGGCTGCGCCGGTCGCTGCTGGCCCAAGGGCAGGCAGTGTTCGATGCCGTCATGGCGCGCATGGGGCCCTGGTCCATCGCCGCATTGCTGGCCACGCTGGTGCTGCTGTTTGCGTTCCAGGGCCAGGCCATCCTGCAGCAGCCACTGGTGATTGCGCTGCTGGCCGTGCCCATCCTGATCCAGGTGTTTTTCAACGCGGGGCTGGCCTACTGGCTCAACCGCGCGGTGGGGGAGAAGCACAGCGTGGCCTGCCCATCGGCACTGATCGGCGCCTCCAACTTTTTCGAGCTGGCGGTGGCCGCCGCCATCAGCCTGTTCGGCTTTCACTCCGGCGCCGCGCTGGCCACTGTGGTGGGCGTGCTGATCGAGGTGCCGGTGATGCTGCTGGTGGTGCACATCGTCAACCGCAGCAAGGGCTGGTACGAGCGGGCGTGAGCGGCGCGGTACACCGCGCCTGTGCGGTCAGCCCCTGGCCGTGAGCAGCGCCACCGCCTTGCGGGCCAGTGGCGCTGCCAGCATTACCGCCGGAAAGGCAAACAGCCACCCGGTCAGCCACGCGCTCGCCCAGAGGCTCACAAAGTCCTGCTGCGGCTGCAGCGCGCGAAAGGTGGAGATGCCCGACACCAGCAGCGACATCACACCCGACAAGATCAAGCTGAACAGCACCGGTCCATAGCGGGCGGGGATCATGCTGCAACCTCTTCGCCAGGCTGGCGTGCGTCTGCACCGCCCACACCGCCCAGGCGCTCCAGTGTCTCTGCGAAATGCTGGCCGAACATGCGGGCGGTCTTGGTGTCGCCGGGTACAAAGGCATCGGCGGCCGCCCCATGGCCTGCCTGCGCCATCAGGCCCGACCAGGAGCCGAGCCGGTTGGCCGCCTCGTCGTACGGCACCCCTGCGTGTTGCTCGGGCAGGATGGGATTGCCCACCCACACCATGCCGTGCTGCATGGCAAACACCCACATCGACATCAGCGTGGACTGCTTGTCGCCCGCCGGCAGCGACGACACGGTAAAGCCCGCCGCCAGCCTGTTCTTGAGCTGCTGCGTTTTCCACAGGCGGCCTGTGGAATCCATGAAGGTCTTGAACGGCCCAGAGACCCCGCCCAGGTAGGTGGGCGAACCCAGGATGACACCGTCGTAGCTCAGCAGGCGGTCGGGCGCCTGCGCCAGGTCTTCGGCCCGGACCAGTTCGGCGAGGACGCCCGGCACGGAGCGTGCGCCGTCCAGCACGTGGTGGGCAATGTGTGCGGTGTGGCCGTGGGCGCTGTGATAAACGATGGCAATGTGTTGCATGGTGTGGGTTCCTTGGGAGTGATTTCGGGGGGGAGGCGCGGGGCAGGTCAGCGTGAAATCAGTGCGATGACCAGCGCGGAGAGATACAGGCCCAGGCCAAACACGGTGTGGTTGGCCAAGCTGCGCAGGCAGTTCTTGAGCGGCGTGGGTGTGCGCGATGCCGCAAAGCCCGAGCCCATGGCGGGCTGCATCACCAGGAGCGGCGCCGCCACGGTGCCCATGCCCACGGCCAGCGCGGGCCACAGGGTGGGGCTGTGGACCCAGGCAGCGCCCTGCAGGGACAGCAGCACCCCGGCAAAGACCACGCCCACGGCGTAGTGCGTGAGCCAGCCCCAGGCCAGTTCGCCCCGGACCGGGGCCGCCTTGGCGATGGCCGCGTGGGCGACTTGCCCGCGCACCAGGTGGCCTACCCAGCGGCCGAGGAA
The DNA here is from genome assembly GCF_052045435.1 of Acidovorax sp. 22279. NCBI lineage: Bacteria > Pseudomonadati > Pseudomonadota > Betaproteobacteria > Burkholderiales > Comamonadaceae > Acidovorax > Acidovorax sp. 22279. The sequence goes on along the minus strand of NZ_JBQEOV010000016.1, from coordinate 2,044 downwards.
AGCGAAGTTGAGCGTGGGCACCCCCAGCCTTTTGAGCAGCAACAGCCAGGCATCCATGACGGCGGTGGCGCCGATGCCCAGAAGCATGGCGAGGGGAATGTCTTGCAGTGAGAGAGTCATCAAAACACCTCGGAAAGTTGACGAAAGAAGGTTTTGCATGGAATATAGAAGTTCAAGTCAACTTGAGGTCAAGAGGTTTTTTCATGGACATTGCCGAAGTCGCCAAACGCTCCGGGCTGCGGGCGTCCACGCTGCGGTATTACGAAGAGAAGGGCTTGATCCAGTCGGTGGGGCAACCCGGCGAGCGCCGCCGGTTTGCGCCCGGCGTGATGGACCAGCTGGCGTTGATTGCGCTGGGGCAGTCGGCCGGGTTCTCGCTGGACGACATCCGGTCGATGTTCTTGCCCAGCGGCGAGCCGAACATCGACCGGCAGCTGCTATCAGCCAAGGCCGACGAACTCGACACCATGGTCAAGCGCCTCAAGGCCATGAGCAACGGCCTGCGGCACGCAGCCGCCTGCCCGGCCGAGAGCCACGCCCAGTGCCCGTCCTTCCAGCGGCTGCTGAAAGCCGCCGCTGACGGAGCGCTGGAGCGTCAGCAGCGGCGCAGCGCGCAGCCCGTGGTGGGCCTGCGCCGGCCGCGTGCCTGAGCAGCCCGAGGCGCCTCGGTTGATTGGGTGATTGAGTTGCTAATTATTTGATAGCTATTCAGGCATATTGCACTAGCGCTATCGGCTCAAAAGGCTTGAAGAGAAGTCGCCGGACGCCTACACGGCGGTGTGGGCGGCGGCGCGGGCCCGTCACCCGCCTTTGGGGGCGCCCAGCTTGCGGTACACCGTGGCGCGGCTGATGCCCAGCGCGCGCGCCGCCTCGGCCACGTTGCCGCGCGCTTCCTGCACCGCGCGGCGGATCATGGCCACTTCGGCCTCGCGCAGCGGGGCGGGCGCGGATGCAATGCCTGGCACCGCCGCTGTGTGGGTGTCGCCCACGGTGCGGGCGTGCGCAGGCAACTGCGCCAGTGCGTGCAGCCGCAGGCCCGACCACAGCGGCAAATCCAGCGGCTCCCTACGCTGCTGGCGGGCCGCGTCGAACAGCATGGTCCAGGGCATGGCCAGCAGGTCGCTGCAGTGGGTCCGGGCGCCTGGCAGGCCGGGCGCGCGCAGGGGCTGCGGCACCAGCTGGCGGGCCATGCTGTTGGCACCCACCACGCAGCCGTCGGCGTCCAGCGTCAGCAGGCCGTCGCCTTCGCCGCCCAGCGGGCAGCCTGGCCAGTTCACACGCAGCAGCAGGGCATGGGGCAGTTGCAGCAGCAGTGCGTCTTCCATGGCGCGGGCCGACCGGGCCACCAGGTGGCGCAGCTCGGGCCGTTCGGGCACATCCACACCCGTCAGGTCCAGCATGCCCATGCAGCGGCCCTGGGGGTCGAACAGCGGGGCCCCGGCGCAGCTGTAGCTGGCGTTGTCGTCAAAAAAATGCTCGCCCCGGTGCAGCCACACAGGCTGCAGCTCTTCCAGTGCGGCGCCGATGGCGGTGGTGCCAACGGCTGCTTCCGATAAATCAATGCCCACGCGGCCAATGGCGCTGGCGCGCGGGTCGCTCCGGTCGCAATGGCCTTGCACATCGACCACGATGCCGCGTGCGTCGGTCAGCATGGCGAAGTAGCGCATGCCCGCAATGGCCCGGGTCAGCTGCTCCAGCACCGGCCGGGCCGCGCGCAGCAGGTGGTGGTTCTGCTCCTGGCTGTGGCGCAGCGCCGTGGCGCTGACGGCGTCAAACGCCACGCGCCGTGTGGGCTCCAGGCCCCGCGCCAGGCAGCGTTGCCAGGACCGCGCAATCCACGGCTCCACCTCGGCGCGCACGGGCGCTGCACCGTCGGACAGCAGGCTCTGGCGCGCCTGCGCAATCAGCGCGTGGCGGTCAGCAGCGGGGTGGGGCGCGGAGATCAGCATGGTGAACAAGCTCCTGGAGGTCCGCATGATGCGGTAGTCCACTGAATCCGGGAAATCGGGGGTGCGTGAGGGTCTGGCAAGGCCGCAATCTAGGC